>CAMLSA010000010.1 GCA_946482655.1 uncultured Sphingomonas sp.
GATGCTCTTCGTGGTGGTGGGATCATCTTCGATCAGCAAAACCCGCATAAGACCTGTTCCTGCTCTGGCGTTCGCGGGTGAAGGCGCATTGCCCTCGGCCCACCCGTGAAGCTGTGATTAACCACGTCGTTAATGAAGGTAAAAGGTTAACGCGCTCTTAAATACCATTCCCGATTTTTACTTAGGTAAAAATTCTGTGTGCATCTGGTCACCTATATCGACGAGAGCGTTTGCGGGCGTTCTCGTTCCAGAGGCGCACGACCCTGATTCCTTCCGCGGCGAGCATGTGCTGCAGCGAATGCGGCCCCGCCAGATGTCCCGCGCCGACCGCGACGAAGACGACGCCCGGCATTGCCAGCCGAGCCTTCAGCCATTGCGTCCAATTGGCGTTGCGTTTCCGCAGCAGCACCTCGCGCAGGTGCGGGGTCAGGTCACGGTCCCGGGCGAAGGCTCTGGCGATCGCGCGCTCGTCGCCCTGGCTCCAGGCGCGCAGCATGTTCGCATAATCTGCGCGGGCATTGCCGTGGCCCGCGACCATGCCGGCGAGCACTTCGCGCTGATCGGCTTCCGAAAGGTTGGCGAACAGAGCGAGCTGGGCGGAGGCGGTCTCGAGACCCTCGATCTTCCTGGGGCCCGCCGTGCCCACCGGTGGGGCCTCGAAGCCGGAAGCTATGCTGTTCTCCACGCCGGCATCGCGGTGGATGCCGAGATCTTTCATCATCGCGCCCATCAGCATGAAGGCCGCCTGCCATGTCGGCATGCGATCAAGCGTGGCCTGGTTGAGCCCCGCCTTGCGGAGCAGCGCGGTAAAGGCCTTGCGGCTCTTTGGCGGCACGCGCTCGATGATAGGCGGAAGCGTCGGATCGGGCGGCGGGAACAGTCGTGCGATCGCTTGTGGATCGCGGTCGATCACAGTCTCCGTCACCAGTGTGTCGGCGCTGGCCATCGCCCGGCGGATCCGCGCATCCTGCCATTTATAGCCGGGCGGTAGCGCGTGGATCGTCCCGAACAGATAAATGGTGGTATCGGCATCGCCGAACTTCCACAGCGCCGGGGCGGCCGTGACGGGTGACGCGAGGAGGAAAGCGAGTAGCGGCGCCAGCGCGCGGCGGAACAGGGTCATGGGAATAATGTAGAGTGTGACAGGCGGAATGGCGAGACTCGCTGAAACCCACCGTGCCAGGAGGAACTTGTCGGGGCTCTTGCTTGACCCTTGGGCCACCCTGCCGCAAAGGGCGCTACGATTTCGCAGCTTCAGAGGACCTCGACTTGGCGACCAAGCCGCTCTCGTTCCAGCGCCTTATCCTGACGCTCCACGATTATTGGAGCGACCAGGGGTGCGTGATCCTCCAGCCCTATGACATGGAGATGGGCGCGGGCACCTTCCACCCGGCGACCACCCTGCGCGCGCTCGGGCCGCAGCCGTGGAAAGCTGCCTATGTCCAGCCCTCGCGCCGGCCTACAGACGGACGTTATGGCGAGAATCCGAACCGGCTCGGCCATTATTATCAGTATCAGGTTATCCTGAAGCCGAGCCCCGCCGATCTCCAGCAGCTCTATCTCGGTAGCCTCGAGCGGATCGGCATCGATCCGCTCGCCCATGACATCCGCTTCGTCGAAGACGATTGGGAGAGCCCGACCCTGGGTGCGTGGGGCCTCGGCTGGGAAGTCTGGTGCGACGGGATGGAGGTGACCCAGTTTACCTATTTCCAGCAGGTCGGCGGCTTCGACTGCAAGCCGGTCGCGGGCGAACTGACCTATGGGCTCGAGCGGCTGGCGATGTATATCCAGGGCGTCGACCGCGTGTACGACCTCGCATTCAATGACGAAGGCGTCAGCTACGGCGACGTATTCCTCGAAAATGAGCGTCAGTTCAGCGCCTATAATTTCGAGGCTGCGAACACCGATCTGCTGTTCAGGCAGTTCACCCAGGCGGCCGACGAATGCCGTGCGCTGCTCGACCGCGAGACGCCGTTGCCGCTGCCGGCCTATGACCAGGCGATCAAGGCGAGCCATATCTTCAACACGCTCCAGGCGCGCGGCGTGATCTCGGTCGCCGAACGCCAGGCCTATATCGGCCGCGTCCGCGAGCTGGCAAAGGGCGCCTGCGCGGCATGGATGAGCCATAACGGGTGGGAGGCCTGAGGATGGCCGACTTCCTGCTCGAACTTCTCTCCGAGGAAATCCCCGCGCGGATGCAGGAGAAGGCGTCGGCGGATCTGGCTCGCCTGTTCACCGAGGAACTGGCCAGGGCGGGGCTCAAAGCCGAAAGCCTGACCAGCTATGTGACGCCGCGCCGCCTGGCGCTGATCGCGCGCGGCCTGCCGATCGAGGCCGCCGCCGTGTCCGAGGAGACCAAGGGGCCAAAGGTCGGCGCGCCGCCGCAGGCGCTCGAAGGCTTCCTGCGAAAGATAGGCCTGACCGCCGATCAGCTCGTCGAGCGCGGCGGGACGCTGTTCGCCGTCATCGAGAAACCCGGCCGTGCGACCGCCGAGGTGCTCGCCCAGGCGATTCCGGCTATCGTCCGCGTCTTTCCCTGGCCCAAGTCGATGCGCTGGGGCGCCGCCTCGCGGTCGACCTCGTCGTTGCGCTGGGTGCGCCCGCTCCAGGGCGTGGTGGCGCTGCTCGGCGACGACGTGGTGCCGTTCGAGATCGATGGTATCGCGAGCGGCGCCGTGACGGTCGGCCATCGCTTCCATCATCCGGGCATCATCACGATCGGCAATGCCGGCGATTATGAAGCCAAGCTGCGCGCCTGCCATGTCATCGTCGATCCGGACGAACGCCGCGACATGATCCGCACCCGCGCCGCCGAGCTCGCCACCGAGGCGGGCCTGTCCGTGGTCGCCGACGAGGGCCTTGTCGCCGAGAATGCGGGTCTCACCGAATGGCCGGTGCCGCTGCTCGGCCGTTTCGACCCGGCCTTCCTCGAAGTGCCGCGCGAGGTGATCCAGCTGACGCTGCGCACCAACCAGAAATATTTCGTGCTCAACGACAAGGACGGCAAGCTGGCGCCCGCCTTCATCTGCACCGCCAACATCACCGCGAAGGACGGCGGGGGCGGCATCGTCGCCGGCAACGGCAAGGTGCTGACGGCGCGGTTGTCGGACGCGAAATTCTTCTGGGAGCAGGATCTCAAGGTCCCGCTCGAAGGCTATCTGCCCAAGCTGGAATCAATGCTCTTCTATGAGGGCATGGGCACGCTGCGCGCCAAGGCGGAACGGATCAGCGATCTCGCCGCCTGGATCGCCAGGACTTATTTTCCCGAGCGGGATCCCGAAACCGCGCGCCGCGCCGGCCTGCTCGCCAAGGCTGACTTGGCGACCGGCATGGTCGGCGAATTCCCTGAGCTGCAGGGCGTTATGGGCGGCTATTATGCCGAGCGGGGAGGCGAGAAGCCCGGCACCATCTCGGCGCTTCAGCAGCAATATGTTGCAGCGGTCGAGGGTTGCATCCCGGCCTGCGTCGCACTGGCCGACCGGATCGACATGCTCGTCGCCTTCTTCGCGCGCGGGATCAAGCCTACCGGATCGAAGGACCCGTTCGCGCTGCGTCGTGCCGCGCTCCAGATTATCCAGACGATCCTCGTCAACGGTACAAGGATGAAGCTGGGTGACACGATTGCACAAGCGAAAACGGTGCTCGGCGCCGATGCGCTCGACGGCGCCGAGCTGCTCGACTTCTTCGCCGACCGCCTCAAGGTCCAGCAGCGCGAGGCGGGGGTCCGCCATGACCTGATCGATGCGGTGTTTGCGCTCGGTGGCGAGGATGATCTCGTCCGATTGCTGGCAAGGGTCAGAGCGTTGCAGGCGTTTGTCGAGACCGAGGACGGCGCTAATCTCCTCGCGGGCTACAAGCGTGCCGCCAATATCCTCAAGAAAGAATCTCCCTCTCTCCGGGGGGGAGAGGGCTTTCCTTATGAACCAGAACCGGCGGAACTCGCCCTGAAGGCCGCTCTCGAAGCCGCCGAGCCCAAGGCCGCAGCCGCGATCGAGGCGGAGGATTTCGCCGCCGCCATGTCGGCGCTCGCTTCGCTGCGCGGGCCGATCGACGCCTTCTTCGACAAGGTGACCGTCAATGATCCTATGCCAGAGAAAAGAAACGCTCGCCTGGCCTTGCTTGAAAAAATTCGCGCTGCGGTGCACAACGTCGCCGACTTCTCGAAAATAGAAGGCTGATCGATTGCCGCGTCCCCGGCTGGGGCGGGTCGTGAAAGGGAAAGTGACGCTGCATGAAGACACAATATGTCTATCGGTTCGGCGGCGGCGTGTCGGACGGGGGCAAGGGCGACCGCAATCTTCTGGGCGGCAAAGGCGCCAATCTCGCGGAGATGGCCGAGATCGGGCTCCCTGTCCCTCCGGGCTTCACCATCTCGACGGAAATGTGCCAGCGCTATTACGAGGAAGGCCAGGCCTTTCCCGACAGCCTGAAGGACGAGGTCGCGATCGGCCTTGCACATATCGAGGCGATTACCAGCAAGAGATTCGGCGTTGCAGCGGATCCGCTGCTCGTCTCGGTCCGCTCGGGCGCGCGCGCGTCTATGCCCGGCATGATGGACACCGTCCTCAATCTCGGCCTCAATGACGAGACCGTCGCCGGCCTCGCCCTGATCTCGGGTGATCCCCGTTTCGCTTGGGACAGCTATCGCCGCTTCATTCAGATGTATTCGGACGTCGTCTTGGAGCTCGATCATAGCGCGTTCGAGGAAGCGCTCGAGATCGCGAAGGAAGACAAGGGCTATTATCTCGATACTGAGATGCGGGCCGAAGATTGGGAAGCGCTGGTGAAGCGCTATCAGGAACTGGTCGCGGAGCTGTGGGGCAAGCCCTTTCCGCAGGATGTCCATGAGCAGCTCTGGGGCGCGATCGGCGCCGTGTTCGGCTCGTGGCAGTCGGAGCGCGCCAAGGTCTATCGCCGCCTGAACGACATTCCGTCCGCCTGGGGCACCGCGGTCAATGTCCAGGCGATGGTGTTCGGCAACATGGGCGAGACATCAGCCACCGGGGTCGCCTTCACCCGCGATCCTGCCAAGGGGGACCGGGCCTATTATGGCGAGTTCCTGATCAACGCGCAGGGCGAGGATGTCGTCGCCGGCATTCGCACGCCCCAATATCTGACCAAGCGGGCGCGCGAGGCCGCGGGCGCCAAGCCGGCCTCGATGGAAGAGGCGCTGCCCGAGGTCTATAGCGAGCTCGCCAAGGTGTTCGACCTGCTCGAAACCCATTATCGAGACATGCAGGATATCGAGTTCACCGTGCAGCAGGGCAAGCTGTGGATGCTGCAGACGCGTTCGGGCAAACGCACCGCGAAGGCGGCGCTCAAGATCGCGGTCGACATGGCCAATGAGGGGCTGATCACCCGGGAAGAGGCCGTCGCCCGCGTCGATCCGGCGGCGCTCGATCAGCTGCTCCATCCGACCCTCGACCCCAAAGCGCACCGCGACGTGATCGCCAAGGGCCTGCCCGCGTCGCCAGGCGCCGCCTCGGGTGTGGTGGTGTTCGATGCCGAGACCGCGGCGGAGCGCGCCGAACTGGGCGACGCGGTGATCCTGGTCAGGACGGAGACCTCGCCGGAGGACATTCACGGCATGCACGCGGCGCGCGGCATCCTGACCGCGCGCGGCGGCATGACCAGCCACGCGGCGGTAGTCGCACGCGGGATGGGCCGTCCCTGCGTCTCGGGCGTCGGCAATCTGGCGATCGACGCCAAGGCCAAGGTCTTCCGCGTCGCCGGGCGCGAAGTGCGCGAAGGCGACATCATCACCATCGACGGCGCCACCGGCGAGGTGATGCTAGGCGCGGTGCCGACCGTCCAGCCCGAGCTGGCCGGGGATTTCGGGACGCTGATGGAGTGGGCCGACAAGGTCCGCCGCCTCAAGGTTCGCGCCAATGCCGAGACCCCGCTCGATTGCAAGACGGCGCGGATCTTCGGGGCCGAGGGCGTCGGCCTGTGCCGTACCGAGCATATGTTCTTCGACGCCGGCCGCATCACCGCGGTCCGCCAGATGATCCTGGCCGAGGATGAGAAGGGCAGACGGGCCGCACTCGACAAGCTGCTCCCCGAGCAGCGCGCGGATTTCACAGAGATTTTCGAGATCATGGCCGGACTTCCGGTGACGATCCGCCTGCTCGATCCGCCCCTTCACGAGTTCCTTCCGCACCAGGAAGAGGAATTCGCCGAGGTGGCCGCGGCGACCGGCATCGGTGTCGAGGCGCTCAAGCGTCGCGCCGCCGAACTGCACGAGTTCAACCCGATGCTCGGCCATCGCGGCTGCCGATTGGGCGTTACCTATCCCGAAATTTACGAGATGCAGGCGCGCGCGATCTTCGAGGCGGCGTGCGAGGTCGCGGCCAAGTCCGGCGCGGCGCCGATCCCCGAGGTGATGGTGCCGCTGGTCGGCACCCGCCGCGAGCTCGAGCTGATGAAGATCGTCATCGACAAGGCCGCCAAGGCAGTGTTCGCCGAAAAGGGCCGCACCCTCGAATATCTGGTCGGCACGATGATCGAGCTGCCGCGCGCCGCGCTCAAGGCAGGCGAGATCGCCGAGGTCGGCGAGTTCTTCTCGTTCGGCACCAACGATCTGACCCAGACGACGCTGGGCGTCAGCCGCGACGATGCCGGCCGCTTCCTCACGACCTATGTCGACAAGGGCATCTACGCCAAGGATCCTTTCGTCAGCCTCGATATCGAGGGAGTCGGAGAGCTGATCGAGATCGCCGCCGAGCGCGGCCGCAAGACCCGTCGCGACATCAAGCTGGGCATCTGCGGCGAGCATGGCGGCGACCCCGCCTCGATCGCCTTCTGCGAGACGATCGGGCTCGATTATGTCTCGGCTTCGCCTTATCGCGTGCCGATCGCCCGTCTCGCCGCGGCGCAGGCGGCATTGAGCAGGAAGGGCTGACCGGCCTCTCGCGCGCTTGCGAGAGAGTGATGTCCGCGCTTAGGGGGGATCATGACCTCCCTGCAACCCGTCGCCCCGGCCGAGCGGATCGCCTTGCTCGATGCGCTTCGGGGCTGTGCGCTTTGCGGCATATTGCTGGTCAACATTTTCCAGATGGGCGGGCCCATCGCCATGGAGCGTCCGCTGGCCGCGCCGACGCTGAGCGAAGCCGACTGGCAGGTCTGGACCATCTCCCAATTGTTCGTTGCCGGGACGATGCGCGGCCTCTTCTCGCTGCTGTTCGGCGTCGGCCTGCTGCTCTTCGTCGGTGACGCGGAAGATGCCGATCGCACGCGGCTTTACCTGCGCCGTCTCCTGCTGTTGCTGCTGTTCGGTATCATCGACAGCACCCTGCTGCTCTGGCCCGGCGATATTCTGATCACCTATGCGGCGGCCGGCTACATCGTGCTGATGCTGCATCCGCTCAAGCCACCCTCGTTGCTGGCGGCAGCGGCGATGGTCCTGCTGCTGATTTCGGTGTGGGCGGCGGTTGCCACGCTGGCGATCGAACCCGCGGAAACCGTCTATTCGGCGGGGATGATCGCCCGCGAGGGCGCCGCCCGGCTCGGCGGTTACTGGCAGACCTTCGACTATATGAGCCATGTGAGCTGGACGTGGACGATCAACGCGATGACTTATCGCTGGGTCGGGGATACCGCGGCGCTGATGCTGATCGGCATGGCGTTGCACCGGATAGGGCTGTTCGGGGCCAAGGCCGACGACCGGACGATGCTTCGGATGGTGTGGATCGGCTATGGCCTCGGCCTCGGCCTTCGCTTTGCGCGCGTCGTGCTGATCCTGCAAAACGACGGCGCCCCCACCTTTTTCAGCACCCTGATCGACCAGCCCGGCCGCGTGGCGATGACATTGGCGCATCTCGCCCTGTTCCAGCTGCTCTGGCGCCGCTTCGCCGTACCGCGCCTGAAGGCGCTCCTCGCCGATATGGGCCGCATGGCGCTGACACTCTATCTCGGCCAGAGCCTGATCGCCGCATACATCTTTTCGGGTTTCGGCCTGGGTTTGTGGAACCGGCTGTCGTGGCCCCAGCTATGGCTCGTCGCACTCGTGATGCTGGCGGTCCAGGCACTCTTCGCCAGGCTGTGGTTCGGGGCCTTCCGCTACGGTCCCGTCGAATGGCTTTGGCGTTGGGGAACCTACGGAAAAAGGCCATGACCTGACGATCTCCCCGATCCGCGATCGAGAGGATCCAATTCGCTCAAGCAAACATCCGCGCGTGATCGTCGAATTTGCCCTTGCGAAGCATATCGGCCTGATCGCGCCAGCGCTCGTCGGCAATCGTGCCGGGTGCGAGGCCCATTCGCTCTTCGAGCTCGGCCTCCTGGCTCAGCGACAAGCTGATGATGTCGGCGAACCGGAAAATGCCGAGATCGTTCAGCTTCATTTCCCCGCTCCGGCCGACGCCGAAGATCAGCGAGAGGTCGTCGCGCCTGCCCGCTGCCGCTGCCGCGATCGCTCCGGGTGCGTCGGGGTTGACGAAAGACCGGTGCCGCCCGTTCTCGGTCTCGGTGATCCTCTCATCGGTTGCATGTGCGCGCACCACGGAGCTGTCGCGGTCCCGCTCCGCGGCAATCCGGCGTTCGCGCTCGCTTTCGAGTTCCGCGAGCCGTGCGCCGAGCCGATCCCGCTCGGTATCGGCGGCGATCCTCGCCGCGCGCTCCTCCTCGAAGGCCTTGCGCCACTTGCGGCGGCCGGACAGCGTCAGCAAACCGAGAAACCAGCCCAACACCAGGACGAGGGCGAGGACGATCCATTGGTTCGTGTTGAATTCGGACATGAAAAAAGCCTCCCAATCTATGGGAGTCTCAACCGTTCCACAGGCCATACGTTCCGGCCGTGTTATTTGGCCCTCAGGCTCCGAACAAGCGATGCTTAGCTCATCACATTGTCCTTGATCGAACAGGCGGCCGGGCCAAGAATGACGATGAACAGAACCGGCAGGATGAACAGGATCAGCGGCACCGTCATGATGGCGGGCAGGCGCGCCGCCTTTTCCTCCGCGCGCATCATCCGGTCGTGGCGGAATTCGGCGGACAGCATACGCAGTGCGGCGGCCAGTGGAGTGCCGTATTTCTCGGTCTGAATCATCGTCGTCACCACGCCGCGGATGGAATCGAGGTTCACCCGCTGGGCGAGGTTCTCGAACGCCTGACGCCGATCGGTAAGGAAGCCGAGCTCGATCGCCGTGAGCGCGAACTCGTCGCCGAGTTCGGGATAGGCTTTGGCCAGCTCGCGCGCGACGCGGTTGAAGGCCATGTCAACCGACAGGCCCGCTTCGGCACAGATCACCAGCAGGTCGAGCGCGTCCGGAAGCGCCTTGCGGATTGCATGCTGGCGCTTGGTGATCAGGTTCTTCACATAGATGTCGGGCGCCTTGTAGCTTGCGATCAGGGCACCTGCGACGATCATGTATTTCCTGAACGCGCTCGCATCGGGAAACCAGTTGAGCAGATAGACGCCGATCGCGGCCGCGCCGCCGATCAGGATCGGCGCGACCAGCCGAAAGAAGATCACTGTGACTGCCGCATCCTTGGTGCGAATGCCGGCGCGTGAAAGATTGAGCGAGGCGGTCTTGATCTGCGATTCCTGAAGCATCTTCATGCTGCTCAGTATCTTCTTCATGCGCGTTATGGAGAGGTTTGCCTTCTTCTCCATCTTCGCGCGGCGGCGCGTCTTCGAGGCGGCGACGCCGGCCTTGAGCTGCTCGCGCCGGTCGTTCAGCGCACGCACGCGCCGGGCCATCGGATCGCGGGCGACCGATTTCACCAGGCTGTGACCCACGATCAGGATGATGATGGCTGTGGTCAGCGCAATGCCGATCGAAAGCAGCATGCTGAAGAAATGCGGGCTTACTACATGTCCCATGGCCGCCTCAGATCTCAAAATTTATCATCTGGCGCATGATGTAGGCGCCGATCGACATCCAGATCATGCCGCCGATGCCCGCGATCATCAGCCGCTGGTCACTAAAGAAGGAGGCCATATATTTCGGGCTGATGAAACTGATCAGCCCGAATACGATGAACGGCAGCGCGCCGATGATGTAGGCCGATGCCTTGGATTCCGACGACATCGCCGAGATCTTGAGCTTCATCTGCATGCGCTTGCGCAGCACGTCGGACAGGTTAGCAAGCGTCTCGGCCAGGTTTCCGCCGGTCTCGCGCTGAATGGCGAGGGTAATCACGAAGAACTGGAATTCGGCGGTGCCGAGCCGATCGGCGGTCTCCTGCAGAGCGGCTTCGAGGGTCCGGCCGATCTTCATCCGGTCGCTGACCGCCTGGAACTCGCTACCCACCGGGCCGTCGATCTCGGAGGCCACCGCCCCCATCGTCTCGGCGATCGGCAAGCCGGCGCGCAGGCCCCGGACCAGCAGATCGATCGCATCGGGAAAACGGACCACGAACTGGCCGATGCGCCGCTTGCCCATCATGTTCAGGAACAGCTTGGGTAGCGCGAGCCCCGCCGCCACGCCGAAGATCAGAGCCATCCATATGGGCAGTCCGACCATGCTCAGGCCGACAAAGGGTGCGGCGGCGGTGACCCCCGTTCCGATGAAATAGTTTCGTACCGTCCACTTTTTGCCGGCGGCGTCGATCTTGCGCTGGATGTCGATCGGATCGGGCAGGAATCGCGTGAGAAGGGTCTTTTCCTTGCGGACCATCGCGCTACGGCTGGCGAGAAGCTTCCTGACCTGCTCGTTGACCACGGGTTCGCCGCTGACATTGTGGCGGCCGCGCACCGACGAGAGCCGCCGCGTCAGGGCACGCTGCGCCGGCGGACGTGCCACCACGAAGAAGAACATGGTCATGAACACCGCCATGACCATCATGAACAGCGCGGTCAGCATGGGGGCCCGATCACCCGCGGATCACTTCTTCGGCGCTTTGGGCTTCGACTGAAACAGCGACGCCAGTTCATCCATCAGCGACGACTTGGCCTTCTTTCCGTCGATGAGCACATCGTCGTTCACCAGCTCGAGCAGCTTCGCGGCGATCTGCGCCAGTCCCTGGCCGATCTTGCTGGCCTTGGCCGCCTCGGCGATCGGCTTGCCGAGCTTGGCGGCGTTGACCGCCTGCTTGTGATCATAGGGCAGTACGAAATCGATCGGCCGCTCGATCGAATTCTCGAAATCCTTGCGGCTGATCTCGGTCAGGCTCGGGTGGACGCGATTGGCGACCACCAGCACGCCGGCCTGGGGAGCGTTGTTCTTCATCCAGGCAAGGATGCGGATCGTGTCGCGTGTCGCTGCCAGGGTCAGGTCGGTCACCAGCACCACCGACTGGACGTCGTGGAAGAGATGCGGATGTTGCACCATCATGCCGCGCGGTATGTCGACGACGGTGCATTCGAACGCGCTCTTCATCTCTTCCTGGAGCTGGAAATAGGCGCCGCCGTCGGTGATCACGGGGTTGTTGATCGGAGCCTCGGCGGACAGCACCGAGAGCTTGTCGTTGGCCTTGACGAGGGCGCGCTCGAGGAACAGCCCGTCAATGCGCGCGGGATTGTCGATCGCGTCGGTGAGGCCGCGGCCGGGTTCGAGATCGAGCGACAGCGCGCCGGTGCCGAAATGCACATCGAGATCGAGCAGCGCGGTGGTGCGACCGCCATTCTCACCCAGCAGCCAGGCGATCGAGCTGGCTACGGTCGAGGCGCCCACGCCTCCGCGTACGCCCACCACCGCGGCCATCAGCCGGATGCTGTCCTCGGCGACGAACCCGTGGCGAGGACCCATCAGCATCATCTGCGCCTGTGCCAGCGAATCCCGGATCTGATCCGGAGTGAAGGGCTTGAGCAGATAGTCCTGGATGCCGCTGTTGAGCAGTTCGCGATAGAGACGAACATCGTTGGTATTGCCCGCCGCGATGACGATGGTGCCGGGCTCGCACACCTCGGCGAGCGAGTTGACGTCGCTCAGCGGATCGGCCGAGTCGGCGAGATCGACGAACAGGATGGTCGGGCTCGCGGATACGGAGAGCGACTGAACGGCTCCGCGCAATCCGCCCTTGTTGACCGACTCAGGCGCCCAGCCGAGCTCAAAGACCAGCGGCTTGAGCAATTCCGAGCTGACGTCGTCGCAGACATAGGCGGCGAAGGGATTGCGGGTCTGCTGCTTCGGGTTGAAGGGAGCGTTCATCGATTGCCTCCCTTGACGGCTTCAGCCTTGAGCCCGCCGCCCTTCGAAGTCGGATCGGCATTGCGCCACACCCGGATCGCCTTGGCGGCGGTCTCGGGACTGGAGCCCCGTCCGGCCTGGCCTTTCACCAGGTCCTCGGGATTGGCGACCATCGTCGCGAGGGTGGAATTGATCGCACATCCGTAGTTGGAGGAGGAGGATCCAGTGAAATTTGGCTGGGACGGCCGACTGTAATCCGGACAGCCCGGAACACTTGCGGTCGCGCGGCTGACGACGATGCGGACATTGCCGGGGACGATCGCGGACTCGGTTACCGGAGCGACGGGGCTGACGAACAGGCCATAGTCCCCGACGATGGCGGCGATATCCTTGTTCGAGCCCGGCCCGCCCATGCTCGTGTCGATGCTGACCCGGTCGCCATAAGCGAGGCCGATCGCTTCGAACCATTGCCGGACCAGCCCCGCTTCGGCCGGATCGAGGCCGTTGCCGGAGACGTCCAACACATAATCGTCGCGATGGACGACAGGCTGATGAACCGATTCGACGCCGCGATTGGAAGGATCCGCCTGGGCGGCGCCGATCGGCGTGGCGATCGCGACGATGGCGAGAAGGATGGACCGGGTCATGTTGCTATCCATCATGCGATCAATCCAGGAGAAAGCCGGCACCGGGCACCGATGTGGTCTTTGACTTGCGTGTGCCGTTGTTCTTCGAAGTGCGATCCGGGGGGGAGATGGTCCGTGGAGGAGCCGCCTTCGGGACGGGGCTCCGCTCGCCGCTCTTGCCGCGGAAGGATTGCCCTTCCAGAATGCGGTCGCCATCGGTGGCGGCGCGCAGCCCCGTCGTCGGCAGCACCACCTGACTCGCCGAGACCGGCCTCACCAAATAGGGCGTGACGATGACCATCAATTCGGTTTCATTGCGCTTGAAGCTGTTGGAACGGAACAGCGCGCCCAGCACGGGAAGGTCTCCGAGAAAGGGCGCCTTGTCGGTCGAGGTATTCTGACCATTCGACATCAAGCCGCCGATCATGAAGGTCTGGCCAGAACCCAGCTCGACGGTTGTTTCCACGCGCCGGGTTGTAAGCCCCGGGATGACATAGCCGTTGAGGCGGACCGATCCCGCGTCAGTCAGTTGCGACACTTCCGGGCGCACCCGCAGCGAGATCCGTCCATCGGCGAGCACCGTCGGCGTGAACGACAGGCTGACGCCATATTCCTTGAACTCGACGGACACGCTCCCGAAGCCTTCCGAGATCGGAATCGGAATTTCGCCCCCGGCGAGAAAGCTCGCCGTCTCGCCGGAGATCGCGGTAAGATTGGGCTCGGCCAACGTCGTGACCAGGCCGTCATTTTCGGCGAGGTTCAGCGTCGCGAGCAAGTCCATGCCGAGCATGTGCTTGGCAAAGCCTAGGGTCGTCCCGGTCGCGGCGTTGTTGAAGGTATATTGGGCGACACCGGGGAGGACCGTTCCGGTGTTTGGGTCCACATAGTCCTTGATCGTGCCCGGATTGCCCTGACCAATCCCGAACAGAAAGCCGCCGGTCGTATCCCGGGAGAGCAGATTGACACCGATGTCCTTGGCGAAGGCGCGGCTGACCTCGGCGATCTTGACGTGGAGGCTCACCTGCAGCGGCACCGCCGATTTGAGCCGGTTGACCACCTGGGTGTCCTTGCCGACGAATTGCTCGACGAGCTTTTGGGCCTCCTCGACATCGCTGGGGCTCGCGACCGTGCCCGTCAGCAGGACGATGCCGTTCATCGTGGTGGCGGTGATCGCCGCCTCGGGCATGGCGAGCTTGAGCATCGTGTCGACGCTGGTGATGTTGGTGCCGACCCGAACGATCGACGACCAGATCACCTTGCCCGACCTGTCGGTGGCATAGACCGCGGTCTCGCCCGCGCCCTTGCCGAAGATGTAGAGCTGGTTCGACGAGCGCACCTGGACGTCGGCGATCTTGTCATCGGCGACGAACAGGTCGCTCATGGCCATGGGCAGCGCGACCATCCGGCCCTCACCGATCGACAGCGTCGTCGTCTCGGCCGGTTTACCGATCGTCGCGGTGTGGATCTTGCCGGCGCCGCCGGGCGCCGCCGCCTGGGCGGTGGCGATCGGGGCAAGCGCGACCGCGCCCATCAGCGCGGCGCCGAGCGCCTTGTGGAAAAGCATACGCATCCTTTACTTGGCTCCCACCGTGCTGACGGTGACAGTGTTGCCTCTGGCGACCCGAACCGTCGGGCCAACCGGCGGGGTGTTGGGAGCCGGCGTGATCGAGGCGTTGCCGCCCGGCCTGGCGGGGACGGTTCCGCGCTGGTAGCGCGAGACGTCCGACCCGACGGTCGTCGTCGTGTCGGTATCGATCGGACGCGACGCGATCTCGAGCAGCATCTGCCGCTCGGCCTTGGGATCGGCGTCGGCAGGGAGCTTGACCTCGCCGCGGGCGATCCGTTCCTCGAGCTCGGCCTTGTCGTCGGCGATCGAGCGCAGCGCGAGCGAAAGCTGTCCGATCGTCTGAGCGACCGCGATCTTCTCAGCGATCTTTGGGGTGGCCTCGAGCGTCACGCTCGAGGTGTTGGCGACCACGGTCTTTCCTTGCTCGTCGACGGTCTTGTCGGTGCGCTGGTCGGCGGCGAGCACGCGGATATTGCGGATGATCGTCTCGGCGGCCTTGAGCGGCAGACCGTCGCCGCCGCCCGGCACTTCCTGGGTAAGCATCAGATCGACGCGGTCGCCGGGAAAGACGAAGCCGGCGACGCCCGACTGGGCCGAAACCGAAATCGTCACCGCACGCATGCCCGGCCCCAGCGCGGCGGCCAGGAAGCCGCGATCGCCGGGCTTGACCAGCGCGCCCTGGGTCGCCGGTGCGCCCGCTGTGATCGCATAGCGGACCACCGAGCCGTTGAGCGCGGTCAGGTCGCTCTCGCCCTTCACGAAGTAGGTCTTGTTGACCAGTTCGGAGGGCCAACGCTGATAGCGGAAGCTTTCTGGGCCGATGATCGTGCCCACCGGCAGCGGACGGATCGCCACGGCGACCTCGGGGCCGCTGGGCTGCGGCGCGGCCGCCACAGGAGCCGCCTCGGCCTCGCCTTTGCCGCCGAACATGCCCCGGGCCACGACGGCGGAGATTCCCGCCATCACGAGGGCCATGATCAACAGCAGCAATTTCCTCGCATCCATCGCTTAAGACCCACCTTCGCCGATCGGGGACCACACAGAACATTTTGGTCCGAATGGACCTGCTTCGTCGTTATGCGGCAGACGTGGTTAACAAGTCGTTGGCTATGACCCACAGGCCACCGAGCGCGATCGCCACGCCGTAGGGAACCTCGGAACGCTCGACGTTGGGCCGCCAACGCTGACGGATCACAAGAAAGAGAGAGATCACTCCGCCCGCCAGAGCCATCACCGTCATCATCGCGATGAGCGAGTTGAACGGGAGCCACAGCGCGAGCGCGGCGATCAGCTTGACGTCGCCGCCCCCCATCATCTTGAGCATGAAGAGCAGTGCGAAAAGTGCGAAGAGCCCCAGCGCGATGCCGATCCTGATCGCCACATCGGGCCACAGCGCCTCCCCTGCGACGATCCAGAAGACCACCGCAAGCAGGGCTATCGCGGCGTTGAGCTCGTTCGATATGGTCCGCGTCTTGATGTCGGTCCATGCCGCCATCAGCAGCAGAACCGCCAGCAGGATACCGAAGAGATCGGGAAGTTGGGTGATCATGGTTAAGCAGGCTAGACGCGTGCCCTTACCAAAACCTAAACGCCGCATATGAACGGAACGATCATCTCGGCGGACGTTGCGGTCGTCGGGGCGGGCATGGCGGGTGCCAGCATCGCCGCTGAGATCGGCGCGCGCGCGCGCGTCGTCCTGATCGAGGGCGAGGCGCAGCCCGGCTATCACAGCACGGGCCGATCGGCAGCCTTTTGGTCGGAGACCTATGGCGGCCCGGCCGTGCAGCCGTTGACCACGGCATCGCGCGCCTATCTCGACGAGCATGGCTTTCTCACCGATCGCGGCGCGATCCATTTGGCGGGCCCCGATGGTGCCGAGGCGATCGCCGCCTTGAGCCGCGATCATGGCGAAGCGGTCCGCCTCGAACCGCTCGATGCCGAAGAGGCGGCGCGGCGCATCCCCGGACTGCGGCCGGGGATCGTCGGAGCCCTTGCCGAATCGAGCTGCCGGGACATCGACGTGGCCGGACTTCATGCCCATTACCTCCGTCGGGCGAAGCGGGCCGGCGCCCGGCTGCTCGTCGATGCACGGGTGCGCGCGCTCACGCGCGATGGGCACGGCTGGCGGGTCGCGACAAGCGGCGGAGAGGTTGTGGCCAAGGTCGTGGTCAACGCTGCGGGAGCTTGGGCGGGGAAGATCGCGGCTCTGGCGGGCGCGCAGCCGCTGGCGGTCGCGTCCTATCGTCGCACGGTCGTTCAGCTTCAGGTCGATCCGCCGGCACCGGCGGACATGCCGCTGATCCTGGACGCCGCCGAGCGCTTCTATTTCAAGCCCGAGGCCGGCGGCCGGATCTGGCTGTCACCCCATGACGAGACACTGACGCCGCCGTGCGATGCGGCCCCCGAGGAGCTGGATGTCGCAATTGCCATCGACCGGTTCGAACGGGTGGTCGATTGGCGGATCGTCCGCCGCGAGCGGGCCTGGGCCGGTCTGCGCAGCTTCGCGCCCGATCGCATGCCAGTCTACGGCTATGACGGGCGCGTGCCGGGCTTCTTCTGGTTCGCCGGGCAGGGCGGATTCGGCATCCAGACAGCGCCCGCTGCGGCGATGATCGGCGCAGCGCTGCTGACGGGCGGGGAATTGCCGAATGCGGTGAAACACATTGATGCCGTCCGCTATGGTCCCGCGCGGCTTGAATAGCATGATGGCGCGCCCGCCTATAGGAGCGCGCCTAGAAGACGATCAGCCGGTCGTCGCCCGCCATGTTGAGCAGGCCGACCGGTCCCTGTGCTTCGATGCGCGGATCGAGTTGATCGAGATCCAGTCCCGCCAGTACCAGACCGCCCTGGCAGAGAGTGAACGAGACTCCCAGCGCGAGCGCCTCGTCGAAAATCTGCCGCAGCGTCGGCAGTCCGGCCTTCTCCCGCGCTGGATCGGCCGGTGCCGCGAGCGGCGGACGGAGCAGGCCGACCGCGCTCTCGTGGAGATGGACCCTTGTAACGCTTCCCATCGCCGCGCCTGCGGCTGCGTAGGTGAGCGCCGCATGGAGCCGTTCGGCATCGGCTGTCGCCACCAGCAGCGTCAGGCCGCGCATCGGCATCCGGGGTCCTTCGGCACGGCGATGGTGCGGAAGCGGAAGGCGAGCGCATCGACCAGCAGCAATCTGCCCGCCGGATCGTCGCCATAACCCGTGAGCGCACGGATCGCCTCCATCGCGCCGAGGCTCCCCAGCACGCCGGTGAGTGCGCCGAGCACCCCCTGGTCAGCGCAGCTGATATCGGGACGGCCGGGATCGTCGCCGACCAGACAGCGGTAACAGGGCTTGTCCGCCTCCCAGCCGCGCCAGACGCCCAGCTGGCCGTCGAACTGGCCGACCGCCGCCGAGACGAGAGGGATGCGCTGCCGGGTCGCGGCGTCGGACACCGCGAGACGGGTCCCGAAATTGTCGCAGCCGTCGAGGACCAGGTCCGTGCCGCCCAGCAAGGTGTCGGCGGTGTCGGCGTCGATCCGCACCGTCACCGGTTCGACCATCACGTCGGGGTTTATCGCCGCCACCCGCTGGGCGGCGACCTCCGCCTTGGGACAGCCGATATCGGCGGTGCCGAACAGGGTTTGCCGCTGGAGATTGGACAGGTCGACGACATCGTCGTCGATCACCCGCAGCCTCCCGACGCCCGCCGCGGCGAGATACTGGATCGCAGGCGACCCGATGCCGCCCGCTCCGATCAGCGTGACCGTAGCGTTCAGCAACGCCTGCTGCCCCGTGCCGCCGATCTCCTTGAGGACGATGTGGCGGGCGTAGCGGTCGAGCTGGCTGTCGGTCAGGGACATGGGCGGACTACCGCCCCGTCGATCCGAACCCGCCCGCGCCGCGCGCGGTCTCGTCGAGTTCGCCCATTTCCATGAATATCGCCCTCTGCACCGCTGCCGGCACCAGCTGGGCGATGCGCTCGCCGCGCTTCACCTCGAACGGATCGGTACCCAGATTGGCGAGGATCACCTTCACTTCGCCGCGATAATCGGCGTCGATCGTGCCGGGCGTGTTGAGACAGGTGATGCCGTGTTTGAGCGCTAGGCCCGAGCGGGGGCGGACCTGCACTTCATAGCCTTGGGGGATTGCGATCGCGAAGCCAGTCGCCACCGCATGACGCGTGCCGGGCGCCAGCGTCACATCCTCTGCGGCGACGATGTCGAGCCCCGCCGCATGGGCGGTGGCGTAGGAGGGAAGGGGGAGGCCAACGCCATGATCGAGGCGTTTCAGTCGAATCGAAATCTCAGGAGAAGGCATCGGCGATCCTTGCGGCGAGGCGGGTTGCGACATCGGCCTTGGGGAGATTCTCCCAGCTTTCGACTCCGTCGCTGGTGACGATATGAACGCTGTTGCGGTCGCCGCCCATTACGCCGCCCGACACGTCGTTGGCGACGATCCAGTCGACATTCTTGCGCTTGCGCTTGGTGAGGGCGTGATCGACGATGTTCTCGGTTTCGGCGGCAAAGCCGATCAGCAGGCGTGGACGGCGCTCGCTCGCCGCAAGCCCTGCGAGGATGTCGGGATTCTCGGTAAGTACCAGGTTCGGCGCGGCACCTGACCCTTTTTTCTTGATCTTCTGCTCCACCGAGATTTCCGGACGCCAGTCGGCGACCGCGGCTACCATCACCGCGACATCAGCGGGCAGCGCCGCCTCGACCGCCGCGGCCATCTCGCGCGCGCTTTCCACATCGACGCGGTGGACTCCCTGCGGCGTCGGCAGGCCGACCGGCCCGGACACCAGAGTCACCCGCGCGCCGAGCACCGAGAGAGCGCCCGCGATCGCATAGCCCTGCTTCCCCGACGAGCGGTTGGCGATGTAGCGTACCGGATCGATCGGCTCATAGGTCGGCCCGGCGGTCACCAGCACGTGGCGGCCGGCCAGCGCCCCGCCCTTGATGCCTGAAGCGGAAGCGACGCGCGGCCCGTCCAGCATCCGTTGCATCGCTTCCCAGACGAACGGCGGTTCGGGCAGGCGCCCCGGCCCATATTCGCCGCACGCCATCGCGCCGTCATCGGGATCGAGCACGATCACGCCGTCGGCGCGCAGCCGCGCCACGTTGCGCTGGGTGGCGGCGTGGAGCCACATGCGGACGTTCATCGCGGGCACCGCGAGCACCGGCTTGTCGGTGGCGAGCAGCAGCGTCGTCGCCAGATCGTCGGCGATGCCGGCGGCCATCTTCGCCATCATGTCGGCGGTGGCGGGGCAAACCACGACCAGGTCGGCCTCGCGGCTGAGCTGGATGTGGCCCATCTCGGTCTCGTTCTTGAGGTCCCACAGGCTGGTGTGGACTTCCTGCTCGCTGAGGGCGGCGAGCGTCATCGACGTGACGAAATGCCGCGCACCCTCGGTCAGCACGCAACGCACGCTGCCGCCGCCCTTGCGGATCAGCCGCACCAGCTCGCACGCTTTGTAGGCGGCGATGCCGCCGCCGATGATCAGCAGGATACGCGGGGCGATCATGGCGTCAGTTTAGAAGCAGTGCGGCCACGACGCCAGCCGTCGCCGCGAGCAGCGCCACTGCGGCGTAGCGCCAGCCCGTGCCGATGCGGATCACGTGGACCTCGCGGATCGGCGGCGGAGGCGGGGCCCCTCCAGGTGGAGGGAATTGCGCTTCGATGCGGCGGATGAGATCGGGCAGCCCGGCCAGTGTCCTGAGGTCATCGACGATCCGGTCGGCGAGCCAGGCTTCGGGGCCGAGTTCGGAGCGCAGCCATTCCTTTACGAAGGGGCCCGAGGTCTCCCACATGTTGAGATCCGGATCGAGCTGTGTCGCGACGCCCTCGACCATCACCATCGTCTTCTGGAGCAGCAGCAGATGCGGCTGGGTCTGCATGTCGAAGTCGCGGGTGATCGCGAACAGCCCATCGAGCATCTGGCCGATCGAAATGTCCTTGGCGGCGAGCCCGCGAATCGGTTCGCCGACCGCCCGCAGCGCGGTGGTGAATTCGCCGACATTATGGTGCGGCGGCACATAGCCCGCCTCGAAATGGATCTCGGCCACCCGCCGGTAATTGCCGGTGATCAGACCATGGAGTATCTCCGCGAGCCACAGCCGCGCGCGCCGGTCGATCCGGCCCATGATGCCGCAGTCGATCGCGGCGATTCGTCCGTCCGGCAATGCGAACAAGTTGCCTTGGTGGAGATCGGCATGAAAGAAGCCGTCGGCGATCGTCTGACGTAGGAAGGCCTGGACCAGCAGCGTGGCGAGCGCCTTGCCGTCATGCCCCGCCTCGGCGAGCGCGGCGCGGTCGGCGAGCTTGATGCCTTCGACCCATTCCATCGTCAGCACCCGGCGCGACGAACGGCTCCAGTCGATCGCGGGAATAACGAAGCCGGGCACCGCCGCCATGTTCTCGGCCAGCTCGGAGGCCGAGGCGGCCTCGCGCCTGAGATCCAGCTCGCGCGCGGTCCATTGGCGGAACGTCGCGATCACCAGCTGCGGGCGCAGCCGCGTCAGCTCGCCGCCCATCAGCTCGGCATGGGCGGCCGCCCATTCATAGGTCTCGATCGCCCGGGCGAATTCATCTTCGATGCCTGGCCGCAGCACCTTGACCGCGACCATCCGGCCATCGGTGGTCACGGCACGGTGGACCTGGGCGATGGAGGCCGCACCGACCGGCTCCTCGTCGAACGACGAGAACATCGCCTCGATCGGCCGCTCGAGACCCTGCTCGATCGCGGCGCGGATCGCGGGGAAGGGAGCGGGAGGAAGCGCGTCCTGCAGGCGGAACAGCTCTCTGGCGGCTTCCTCACCGACCAGGTCGGGCCGCGTCGCCAATGCCTGGCCGAGCTTGATCGCCGCGGGGCCGAGCGCTTCAAAGGCGTCGGCATAGGCGGGCTGCCTGGGGATGCGCGCACCGAGCCGCGCGATGCGGATCAGCCGGCGAACGGGGGGAGGTGTCAGCGCGTCGCGCTCGATCCCGCGCAGCGCACCATGGCGCGCGAGCGTACGGCCCCAGCGCACGAGGCGCCAGATATGGATCAGGCTGCTGGTCAAATCTTCCAGCCGCTATGGATCGCCACCAATCCGCCGAGCATCGGCTCGACCTTGGTCTGCACGAAGCCGGTCTCGGCGATCTCGGCCCGGAAAGCCTCCATTGTCGGGAAGCGGCGAATCGATTCGATCAGATAGCGATAGCTCTCCTCGTCCCCGGCGAGCAGCTTGCCGAGCCGCGGGACGACCCGGTGCGAATAGGTATCATAGGCTTCCTTGAAGCCCGGCCACAGCGTGGTCGAGAATTCGAGGCAGAAGAACCGGCCCCCTCGCTTTAGCACCCGATGCGCCTCGGCGAGCGCCTTGGCGCGGTGGGTGACGTTCCGGATCCCGAAAGCGATCGTATAGGCGTCGAACCTGTTGGCGGCGAAGCTCAGCTGCTCGGCGTTCTGCTCGGACCAGGAGAGCCCTTCGACATGCTTCTTGGCGGCGCGCTCCCTGCCGACGTCGAGCATTGCCGGATTGATGTCGGAAACCGTCACACTCGCTCCCGATCGGGCGAGCCGGAAGGCGATGTCGCCGGTGCCGCCCGCCATGTCCAGAATGGCTTCACCGGCGCGGGGCTTCACCCGCCGGACGAGGCGATCCTTCCAGAGGCGATGCATGCCCGCCGACATCGCGTCGTTCATCAGGTCGTAGCGGCCCGCCACGCTGCGGAAGACCTCGCCGACGCGTGCGGTCTTCTCGTCGGGCGAGACATCGGTGTAGCCGAAGGAAACGGTGTCGCTCATTGGCGACGCTCTAGCGGCAGCTTGCCGCACCCGCAAACCCAACCTAACTTGCTGTCGTCGCCCCGGCGGATAGCCAGCGCCGCCATGGTCTTGGAGCGAACCCTTTCCTTCCGGCTGTGGCGGCCCCGATATTCGCCGGGGCGACGATTTTGCTGGTGAGTCCGTCCGAATGCCCGAGCTTCCCGAAGTCGAAACCACAGTGCGCGGCCTCCGTCCGGCGCTCGAGGGCCGGCGCCTGATCCGGGTCGAGACGCGGCGCGCCGATCTGAGGCGGCCATTCCCCGCCGATCTGCGCCAGCGGATGACCGGTGCGACGATCACCGGCTTCGGTCGTCGCGCGAAATATGGGCTGATCGAGACCGACCGCGACGATGTCATGATCTTTCACCTCGGCATGTCGGGACGGTGGCGCATCGATCCGAGCGACATCGGCGCGCATGATCATCTCATTCTCGAGACCGAGGAGGGACGGACTCTCGCACTGTGCGACCCTCGCCGTTTCGGATCGGTCGATCTGATTCGCAAGGAGGATCTTGCCGATTTCCCGGCATTCATGGCCCTTGGTCCCGAGCCGCTCGGTCCGGGTCTCAGCGGCGCCTATCTCGTCGGCGCGCTCGATGGCCGCTTTGCGCCGATCAAGGCGATGCTGCTCGATCAGCGGATCGTCGCGGGGCTCGGCAACATCTACGTCTGCGAGGCGCTGCATTTGAGCGGCATCGCGCCGGGCACCGTGTCGGGGCGGATCTCGCGCAAGCGGCTCGACCGGTTGGTCGATGCTATTCGAGAGGTTCTGACTGCCGCGATCGAGGCCGGAGGCTCGACGCTGCGCGACTATGCCCGTCCCGACGGCGAGCTCGGCTATTTCGCCAAGCAATGGCTGGTCTATGGCCGGGAAGGGGAGATCTGCCGTTGCGGCGCGACGGTCGCCCGGCGTGTCGATAGCGGCCGTTCCACCTTCTACTGTCCCAAATGCCAGAAGTAAGGGCGGTTCGAAGGTTGACCCCGGCAAGCCGCCTGTGTATTGGCGCGGCCTCCCGGCGTGGGCTGAGTCTCACCCGTTTCTGTCATTCAAGATAGGGTTTGAACGAGCATGGCGAATACGCCGCAGGCAAAGAAGCGCATCCGACGCAACGATCGTCGCGCCGAAATCAACGGTGCCCGGATCAGCCGGATCCGTACCTTCGTGAAGAAGGTCGAAGCCGCGCTCGCCGCTGGCGACAAGACCGCGGCGGCCACTGCGCTCGCCGCCGCGCAGCCCGAGCTCTTCCGTGGCGTCGCCAAGGGCGTCGTGCACAGGAACACCGCTGCTCGCAAGTTTTCGCGTCTCACCAAGCGGCTCTCCGCGCTAGGCTGACCGCCCGGGCGGACTTTTCACATGGATGTAACGATAGCCCGCCGGCAGAGATGCCGGCGGGCTTTGTCATTGAGCCGCCATCGAAACGTAACCATCGGAATTAGCTTGATTCGTCTGAAGCTGATTGGTTAACTAATTGCGAAACAACAAGAAAAATTTATTCAGCGACGGAGGCCCAGCTTAGCGTGTGTCAACCCCATATTGCGGGCCGGTTACAAAATAGATGCTCTTGATCCGCATCGGGGCTTCTCCATAGAGTGCGACTCACGGTCGGAGAGCGATTCTGTCGCAGCCGGCTTCAGGGACGATTCGGTGATGGGTGGCCCGGAGGCGCAAGCTTCCGGTTGGGGGGGTGCTTGCCCTTTAGTTTGGGCTTTGTGTGGGGGAGCGGGCAGCGGCCGCTCGGGAAGGATGCTGCGTGTCTGAGGAACTCGGGGGATTGGACCTGAACGGTGCGCCGCTGATCGGTGGTGGTGTCGATGTCGCGCTCGCCCAGGCCTGGGAGACGATCCGGGCAGGCCTGCGCCGAAGCATCGGGGTCAGGACCTTCGACGGCTGGCTCAAGCCACTCGCTCTCGGCGAATGCGACCTTGCGGCGGGCACGCTCAAGCTCATCGCCCCCAGCGAGTTCATGGCCAACTGGGCTACCACCCATTTCGTCGAGCATCTGCTCCACGGTTGGCGTGCCTTGTTGCCGCAGGTGCGGCATGTCTCGATCGTTCCCGCCTCGAGCACCGAGCGGCCCGCCCTGTTCTCGGCCGAGGTGGTCGAAACCGGCGCCGACGCCGATGAGGCTGCCGTCATCGAGTCCGGTCCGCGCTGCGGCACCCCGCTCGAAGATCGCTACACGTTCGACAGTTTCGTGGTCGGCAAGGCCAATGAGGTCGCCTACAACGCCGCGCGCACGCTGGCCGAAGGGGGCAAGCTCGTCTTCAACCCGCTCTTCCTGCATGGCGGTACCGGCCTCGGCAAGACCCACCTGATGCATGCGATCGGCCATGAATATCTGGCGCGCCATCCGGGCGCCAGGGTCGTCTATATGTCGGCCGAGAAGTTCATGTTCGAGTTCGTCTCGGCGATGCGCGCCAAGGACACGTTCAGCTTCAAGCAGCGGCTGCGCGCGGCCGACCTGCTGATGATCGATGATGTCCAGTTCATCGCGGGCAAGGAATCGACCCAGGAAGAATTCTTCCACACGATGAACGAGCTGATTTCGGCCGGCCGATGCCTGGTGATCAGCGCCGATCGCTCGCCCCAGGATCTCGACGGCATCGAGAGCCGCATCTTGTCGCGCCTGTCCTGGGGACTGGTGGCGGATGTCAACCCGGCCGATTTCGAGTTGCGGCTCAACATTCTGACCCGCAAGCTGCAGGGCATGCCGCAAGCCAATGTGCCCCAGGACGTGGTGATGTTCCTCGCGCGCAGGATCAGCGCTAATGTCCGCGAACTCGAAGGCGCGCTCAACCGGGTCGTCGCCTATGCGGCGCTGTCGGGCAAGCCGGTCGATGTCGACTTCACCCAGGCGACCCTCGCCGACATATTGCGCGCCAACCAGCGGCGCGTGACGATCGACGAGATCCAGCGCAAGGTCTCCGACCATTACCGCATCCGCCAGGCGGAGATGTCGAGCGCCAGGCGCGCGCGCGAAGTGGCGCGGCCGCGGCAGGTGGCGATGTACCTGGCCAAGCAGCTCACGCCGCGGTCGCTCCCCGAGATCGGCCGGCGCTTCGGCGGGCGCGATCACACGACGGTGATCCATGCGGTCAAGCAGATCGAGAAGCTCCGCCAGACCGACGCCGAACTCGATGCCGACGTGCGGCTGCTGATCCGGCAGCTCGAGGGCTAGCATCCGACGATTTTGGATGATGCCCCCCTCGCGCGGAGGATCATTCCGCCCTACATGGGCTTCATGTCGGCCACGCTCTACAATGCTCATATCCTCCGCCTGGCCACCAGCATCCCGCACCAGGCCCGCCTGGCCGATCCGCAGGCCACCATCTCCAAGCGGTCGCCGATCTGCGGCAGCCGGGTGACCGTCGACGTCGTCGTCGACCAAGAGGGCAAGGTCGCCGATCTCGGCCAGGAGGTCCGCGCCTGTGCGCTCGGCCAGGCATCGGCGGCGCTGATGGGCAAGCATGCGATCGGGCGGACGCCGGCCGAGCTGGCCGCCGCGCGCGACGCGCTGGCCGCCTTCCTGGCCGGCGAGCGCGGCGATCCGGGCGATTGGCCCGGCCTCGAGCTGTTCGCGCCGGCCCTGCCGCACGCCGCACGCCATCCTTCGATCCGGCTCGCTTTCGAGGCGGTCGCCGAGGCCGCGGCCGAGGCCGCCGGCAAAATCGCCCGATGAACGACACGGCGGGGGCCGCCCTGCTGCTGCGCGACGGCGTATTGCTGCTGGGCGCCGCGATCGTCTTCGTGCTGCTGTTCCGCCGACTCGGTCTCGGCGCGACCCTCGGCTATCTGGTCGCGGGCGCGCTGATCGGACCGCAGGGACTGGCGCTGATCGGCGACGCCGAATCGAAGCTCGGCATCGCCGAGCTCGGCATCGTCCTGCTGCTCTTCCTGGTCGGGCTCGAACTCCATCCGAATCGCCTCTGGAGGCTGCGGCGCGACATATTCGGCCTGGGTCTCGCCCAGGTCGCGGCCTGCGGCCTGGCGATCAGCGCGGTGATCTATTTCGGCACCGGCTTCAGCGGGGCGGCGGCGATCGCGCTCGGTCTGCCGCTGGCGCTGTCCTCGACCGCGCAGGTGCTGCCTATGCTGCGCTCGGCGGGGCGGCTGAACACGCCGTCCGGCGAGCGTGCCTTCTCGGTGCTGCTGTTCCAGGATCTCTCGCTGATTCCGCTGATCACGATCATCGCCACCTTGTCGCGCACTCCGCCCGCGCCGGGCACTCCGCCGGGATGGCTTCTAGGCCTCTACACCGTGGGCGCCGTGGTCGGGCTGGTGCTGGCCGGCCGCTTCATCCTCAATCCGCTGTTCCGGCTTATCGGCGGCCTCGGCGAACGCGAGCTGTTCGTGGCGGCCGGGCTGTTTACGGTGCTGGCGAGCGCGGCGGTGATGGAGGCGCTCCACCTCTCGACCGCGCTGGGTGCGTTCATCGCGGGCGTGATGCTGGCGGACTCGCCCTATCGGCACGAGCTGGAGGCCGATGTCGAGCCGTTTCGTACGATATTGCTCGGCCTGTTCTTCATCGCGGTCGGCATGCTGCTCGATCTGGACGTCATCGCCGAACGGCCGTTCTTCGTGCTCTTCATGGCCCTGGCGGTGGTCGCGACCAAGACCTTGGTGATGTTCGGGATCGCCAAGCTGTTCGGAGTGTCGAACCGCGGTGCGCTCGCCTTCGGCCTGCTGCTCAGCCAGGGCGGGGAGTTCGCCTTCGTGCTGTTCGCCCAGGCGCGCGATGCGATGCTGATCCAGCCCGAGGCCGCCAGCCTGTTCGGTGCGATCGTCACCCTGTCGATGGCGACCACGCCCTTCCTGATGATGTTCTCGAGCCGCTTTCTCAGTCCGCCGCCGTCGCGAGACGAGCGCCCCGGTCCCGACGGCAGCAACAGTCCCGTGGCGATCGTCGTCGGCTATGGCCGGTTCGGCCAGACGGTGGCGCAGATGCTTCTGGCCGCCGGCGTGCGGGTCAGCCTGATCGACAGCGAGACCGAGCAGATCGACGTCGCCAGCCAATTCGATGTCAAAGTTCATTATGGAGACGGCACGCGGGTCGATCTGCTGCGGCAGGCGGGCGCCGAAGATGCGCGCGCGATCATCTTCTGCATCGACGGAGAGCGGCTCGCGAAGGCGGAGCTCCAGCCGATCCTCGATGCCTTTCCCAATGCGGCGGTGCTGGTGCGCGCGTTCGATCGCGTCCACATGATGGTGCTCGCGAAGCTCGACATCGCCGGCGCGGTGCGCGAAATGTTCGAATCCGCGGTGGTGCTGGGTCGAGGAGCCCTGCAGGCGGTCGGCATCAGCGACGACAATATCGACACGATCGAGGCGGAGTATCGCCGCCGGGACGGGTCGCGGCTCGAGGCGCAGATCGACAGCGACGATGTCGGCGCCCGCCGCGACATGATGTTCAGTCCCGAACGCAGCCTCGATCTCGACAAGGCGGGGAGGATAGCACCATGAGCCGAGGAAGGACGCGGGGCGCCGATCCGCTGGCCGCGCTGCTGGCGCTGTCGGGTGCGATCGCGGTGATCGCGGGCGCCTATGGCGCGCATGGCGCGGGCGGCAGGGCAGCCGAATGGCTGACCACCGGCGCGCACTATCAGATGATTCACGCCGCCGCCGGTCTCGCGATCATCGGCAAGGGCAGGGGCCCCGCCGCGATGCTGCTGTTCGGCGCCATCCTGTTCGCGGGTACCCTCTACGCCATGGCGTTCGGGGGGCCGAAATGGCTCGGCGCGGTGACGCCGCTGGGCGGGCTGGCGATGATCCTCGGCTGGATGTGGATGGCGGTGGTCTACCTCAGGGGCCGCCAGGAGCTTTCGCGCAGATAGCGGGCGATCGCCACCACTTCGGCGGACCGCGCGCCATGTTTCCAGGCGTTGCGATTTGGCGCGGGGCGCGCCGCTGCCCTTGCCGCCGTGCATCCGGCATCGCGGGCTGCCGCCCACCGCCGGCGACCGGCACGGCGCACCGGCGCGGGTGCGCGCGCCGCATTGGCGAGGATTTCCGGTTGCATGGGGTTGTTCGGCCGATTTTTCACTAAGGGGCTCCAGGGTGGATCGGCGGGGGTCGATAGGGATGGGGGCGCCGCGCGACCGCTCCGCCACGCGGATGATCTTCATCATCGTCTCCAGCGATGCGCGGCAGCGCGATTGCGCCCGCAAGGCGAGCCCCGCATAGATCAGCGCTGCGCGCGGCCACCGCGCCCTATTTTCCCGGCGCGTGCCGCCATCCCGGTGAAGATCGCGTCGTAGGAGAGCGCCTGCGCCATCAATGTTTCGCTCATGCGCGCAAAGGGATCGGCCGGGCTGCGATGCCGTTGCGGTGATCCGCCTATGGACGGGGATCGAGATGACGAGCGGCGTAGCGCAAGTGAAGGAAGCCGCGATGGAAAGCCGCCGGTCCACTTTCAGCCGCTTGAGCAGGCCGTCTCTACGTCCGGGTTTCAGCGCAAAGTGGTCATGGTCGAAGGGGCCAAGTCCACATGATGAGCGGCGTGCCGACGAGTATGACGAGGATGGACAGCGGTGCGCCTAGCCTTGCATAGTCCCCAAAGCGATATCCTCCTGGGCCAAGAACCAGCGTATTGCATTGGTGGCCAATCGGCGTGAGGAAATCGCAGCCGGCTCCAATCGCGGTGGCGATCAGGAAGGCTTCGGGGCGATAACCAAGATCATTGGCAAAGACGGCGGCGATGGGTGCCATGACCAACACCGTGGCAGCGTTGTTCAAGAAGGGTGTCACTGCCATCGCGACGACCAGGATAAGCGCCACCGCTCCCCAAGCCGGCAATGTTGCGCCGAAACCAGCTAGAGCGGTTGCGATGACATCCGATGCACCGGTCGTGCGGAGCGAATCGCTGACAGGTATGAGCGCCCCGAGCATCACCAGTATAGGCCATTCGACAGCTTGGTAGGCCTCGCGAGGCGGCAGTGCTCCGGTCGCCATGGTCAATCCCGCCGCCGCAAAAAAGGCGACGGCAACTGGCACGAGCCCGGTCGCAGTCGCCGCCATCGCCACTGCGAGTATGATCAAAGGCAACCAGCTTCGACCCGAGGTGCCCAATCGGAGCGTTCTTTCCGCGAGCGGCAGAACGCCGAGGTCGCGCATGCGATCGGGAAGGAGTCCAAGCGGGCCCTGCAGCACGATGACATCGCCCGGATTCAGCCGGGTTTGGCCGAGCTGACGGGTGAGACGCTCACCCGAACGCGACACCGCGATCAGATTGACGCCATAGCGTTGCTGGAGTCGCAGCCGGCCGGCAGTTTGGCCCTCGAGCACGGAGTTGGCGCCGATCACCCCCTCCGTCACGCCGATCTCATCGCCTTCACTACCTTCCGGCACTTCGCGCTGCTCGCCTTCGAGGGAGAGCCCGTCACCGGCAATCACGCGCTCTAAAGCATCGGGCTCGCCCGAAAGAAGGAGCGTGTCACCTTCATAGAGCGTAAGATCGAGGGAGGGCACTGTCCGCACCCCGGCGCGAAGAAGCCCGGTTAAGCCGATTTCGCGCTCATGCCGCGCCAGGAACTCGCGAACCGTCTCGCCGATAGCTGGGGAGCCTTCGGCAATATTCACTTCCGTCACATAGCTTGAGATATCGAGCGCCTCGCCCAGCGTCGCAGCTGCGCGCCGCTCGCGCGGCAAGAGGCGGTATCCAAAGCGCAGGAAGATCAGCCCGACGATCAACAGGCCAAGTCCGGTCGGCAGATAGTCGAACATCCCGAATGGTTTGCCCGTCATCTCTTCGCGTACGCGGCTGACGATGATATTCGGCGACGTGCCGACGAGCGTCATAAGCCCACCCAGCAGGGAGGCGAACGACATAGGCATCAGGAAAACCGAGGGGCTGGCGTCATTCTTCTTCGCCATCTGGAACGCTGCCGGCATCAGCATCGCAAGTGCCCCGACATTTTTCACCAAGGCCGAAGCGATGCCGGCCGATGCGGTAAGCACGACCAACTGAGACCGGACGCGCGTGATATACTTCGCGACAAAGCCGAGCGCGCGTTCGATCAGCCCCGAACGTTGCATCGCCGCCGACATGACGAGCGCCGATCCCACGATGACGACGATATCGTCGGCAAAACCGGTAAATGCATCCTTGGGTTTGACGATGCCCAGAGCAAGCGCGGCCAGGAGCGCCAGGATGGCGGTCACGTCATAGCGGAAACGCCCCCAGATGAAGAGTGCCATCATCCCGGCGAGTGTGGCGACCGACAGCCATTGCGGCGTTGTCATATGGTAAGTCTGCCCAGAGACCCGGCCACACATGTCGACGCGGGCAGACCTGCGTATTTTCCGAAGGGTTGCAGCGATTGGCTTCCTGATCCGATCTTCATAGGGCAGCAACGCGTGACGCGCCCATTGGTCTCGCGCACACCCTACTCCGACAGCGAAACGATCGAAAGGGCATCGCCTCCCGAACGGTGCATCGGGAGAAGGCCCGCCGGCCCGCGGTGCAACTAAAACGCCTCTGCAACGCTCATCTTCAATGGAGTTCTTCGTTTACCCGGCCTCGGCGACCAAAAGCGATCGCCCTGTCCTTGGCGGGGAGGGGCTTTTACCGCTCCCCATCCAAAAACGCGGCGACCGTCGCCAGATCGACCTTCTTGTCGAGGAAGGTCTGGCCGATGCCGCGGGCGAGCAGGAAGGGGAGCTGGCCGCCTTCCATCTTCTTGTCGTGCATCATATGCGCGACCAGCGCCTTGCCGTCCGCGTCGGTTCCGGCAGCCTGGAGCGTGGCGGGAAGGCCCGCGGCGGCGATGTGGGCCGTTACGCGGGCGGCGTCTTCGGGGGGGCAGAGGCCCTGCGCCGCCGAGAAGCGGAAGGCGAGAGCCATGCCGGCGGCGACGGCCTCGCCGTGGAGCAGCCTGTTCGAAAAGCCGGTTTCGGCTTCGAGCGCATGGCCGAAGGTGTGGCCGAGATTCAGGAGGGCGCGGCGGCCGCTGGTCTCGCGTTCGTCCTCGCCAACGATCCGCGCCTTGGCGCTGACGCTGGTAGTGATCGCATGGGTACGGGCGGCGGCGTCGCCGGCGAGCAGCTTGCCGCCGTGATCCTCGCACCAGGCGAAGAAGGCGGGGTCGTCGATCAGACCATATTTGATGACTTCGGCATAGCCGGCGCGCAGCTCGCGCTGGGGCAGGGTGTCGAGCGTGGTCGGATCGATCAGCACATAGGCCGGCTGATAGAAAGCGCCGATCAGGTTCTTGCCCGCCTTGCTGTTGATTGCGGTCTTGCCGCCCACCGACGAATCGACCTGTGAGAGCAAAGTGGTCGGCACCTGGACGAAGCGGCAGCCGCGCTTGAGGATCGACGCGGCGAAGCCAACCAGGTCGCCGATCACGCCCCCGCCCAGCGCGATGATCGTGTCGCTGCGCTCGACCCCATAAGCGAGCAGCGCATCGGTCAGCTTCTCGAGCATCTTCCAGCTCTTCGTCGCCTCACCCGACGGCAGCACCTCGACCGCACTGGCGATACCTGCGGCGGTCAATGAACTTTCCAGCCTGTATAACTGGTTAGGAACGATATTTTTATCCGTCACGACGATGAAGCGGCCACGCGCCGCATAGGGCGCGAGCAACTCGCCGGCGCGATCGAGCGCGCCGGCTTCGATCCGGATGTCGTAGCTCCGCTCGCCCAGCGCAACGCGAATCGTCATTCGGCGAGCGCCTTCAAGATGCTGTCGACGGTGGCGTCATGGGGCAGCGGCTGGCTGCGCACGCGGACCGGCGCCAGCGCGTAAACGGGATTGCGGACTGCGGCGAGCTCGGCGAGGGCCTCACGGGGATCGCGATCCTTGAGCAGCGGCCGGGTGCCCTCGCGGCGGGCGACACGCTCGGCGAGTGTGTCGATATCGGCATCGAGCCAGATCGCGATCGCCCGTTCGAGGATGAGTTCGCGGGTCTCGTCCTGCATGAAGGCGCCGCCGCCGGTCGCGATGACCTTGGGCTTGCCGTCGATCAGCCGGCCGATCACCCGGCGTTCGCCGTCGCGGAATTCCTTTTCGCCGAATCGCTCGAAAATCTCGCTGATGGTCAGCCCGGCGGCGCGCTCGATTTCCTGGTCCGCATCGATGAAGGGGAGGTGGAGACGGGCCGCCAATCGCCTGCCGATGGTGGACTTGCCCGCGCCCATCAGTCCGACCAGCACCAGAGGGCGATCAAAACGCGGCAGATTGGGCGGCAGGCTTTGCGGCATTTCGTCAAGGGCTATACACATGGCCGCCCCCTCGGGCAAAAGCGCGTTCATTGCAACCATCCGGATCATCTCATGTCGCGGTTCAGCTTCATCCTTCTGAGTGTCGTCATCATCGTCATCGTGGCGCTTGTGGCCCTGAGTTTCGTGAATACCGAAAGGCCGCCGGTGACCGTGGAAAAGGCGATGCTCAATGAAGCCCAGGCTCGATAAGAAAGCGGCGCTGGCGCTGGCGGCGGGCGCCGCGGCGCTGGCCGGGGCGGCGGCACTAGCCCAGGAATCGCTGTTGCCGCCCGGTTTCGGATCGCAGCCGGGCCCGTCCAACCGCCCGCAGCAGGCGGGTACGCCCGCCCCCGGACAGCCGGTCTCGCAGCCGGCGCCCGCAACTCCGGCACCCGCGCTCGATCTCGATCCCACGATCTTCGCGTCGGCGGTGGAGGAGGAAGAGCCGGAAGAGGGGCCGCTGGAGTTACCCGACGGATCGCGCCGGCCAATCGAAACGGCGGGGCCCTTCGCCGGGTTCGGACGAGACGCCTGGGGGACGAGCGACGGCCGCTTCCTCACCTCGCTGATGCGGCGGCTGGACGTGCCGACCGCGTCGCGATGGGCGTCGATCACCCTGAGGCGCGCGCTGCTGACGCGGGTGAGCACGCCGGATCATGTCTCGGCACCCGACTGGATCGCCGAACGTGCCTGGCTGCTGCTGCGGATGGGCGAGGCCGACGGGGCTCGGATGCTGATCCAGGGCGTCGACGTCGACCGCTTCAACGCCAAGCTCTATGCCGTCGCCGGGCAAAGCGCGCTGGCGACCGCCGACGCCGCCGGGCTCTGCCCGCTGGCCGATGGCGGGTCGATTCGCAGCAAGGAGCCGATCTGGCCGATGGCGCGCGCGATCTGCGCGGCGCTAGCGGGCGATACCGCGATCGCCGACGTGCTGATGGACCAGGCGCGCCGCCGCACGCGCGATTCGCGCGGGATCGACATTCAACTGGCCGAGCGGATGATGGGCGTGAACGGCGCCGGCCGGCGCAGCGTCACCATCGAATGGACCGGGGTGAACCAGCTCACCGCCTGGCGGTTCGGCCTGGCGAGCGCGCTGGGGCTGACGATCCCGTCGGATCTGTTGCGGACGGCGGGCCCGCAGGTGGTTGCCTGGGGCGCGCGCGCGCCGATGATTCCGGCGGCCGAGCGGCTCGATGCCGCGATGACGGCGGCACGGCTTGGGGTGTTCTCCAACTCGGCTCTGGTCGATCTCTATGGCCAGGTTGCCGACGACAGCGGCGATTTCACCAGCGATACGCCGTCGGGCCGTCTGCGCGCCTGTTATGTCGGCGATGACGATGGCGCGCGGATCGCGTCGATGCGCCGATTCTGGACCGGCGACGGGCCCGGCCAGGGCAGGAGCGCCGATCGCTACGCGGCTCTTATCCTCACCGCCCGGGCCGCCGCCAGGATCGCCCCGGGCGAGGACCATGCGAGCGATGCCGCCGATCTGATAGGATCGATGATGGCGGCGGGGCTGGACCGCAAGGCCGCGGGCTGGGCACCGACGGTCTCGGCGATGTCCCCGGAGAAAGCCGACCCCGCATGGGCGATTCTCGCGGTGGGCACGCCGCGAATTTCGGTCGACCTGTCGGCCGAACGGCTGTCGGGCGTCGCCGATCGCTGGGCGGACGAGAATCCCCAGAAGCTGAGGCTTCTGCTGGGGGCGCTGGCGGCTCTCGACCGGATGCAGACGCAGGAGCAGATGCGGCTGCTGGTCGACTATCAGGTCGGCTTCGACAACCGCAGCAATTGGGCCCGGATGCTGCTTCAGGCGGCCGACCGCAAGGAGCCCGCGACCGTGGCGCTGCTCGTCGCGGTCGGTTTGCAGAAATCGGGCTGGTCGCGCGTATCCCCCGCGATGTTCGCGACGATGATCCGCGCGCTCCACGATGTCGGACTCGACGGCGAGGCGCGCATGATCGCCGCCGAGGCAATGTCGCGGCTGTAGTGCAGGATTCCGAAGCCATCTCCCAATTCCTCGAGATGCTCGCGGTCGAGGGCGGGGCGGCGAAGAATACTTTGCTCGCCTACGGATCCGACCTTCGCGGAGCTTCGGAGGTGCTGGGGGGCGGTCTGGTCACCGCCCGTGCTCCCGAACTGCAGAAGCTCGGCGTCGAATGGATGACGCTCAGCCGAACGAGCGTCGCCCGCAAATCCTCCGTGCTGCGGCGCTTCTACGCCTTTCTCGAAGAGGAGCGGATCCGCGCCGACGACCCGTCCGACGCGCTGCCGAGACCGGCAACCCAGCGGGCGCTGCCACGGACGCTGACCCATGCCGACATCGCAGCGCTGTTCGCTACGCTCGAGGAGCGCCGTCGCGACCGGCATGACGATCCGCTCACCCTGCGGCTGATCGCACTGGTCGAGCTGCTCTACGGGTCGGGCCTGCGTGCGACCGAGCTGGTTTCGCTGCCGCGCCACGCGCTGCGCGGTGACCGGCCCTTCCTGATCCTGCGCGGAAAGGGCGGCCGCGAGCGGCTGGTGCCGATCTCCGATCGCGCACGGGCGGCGGTGGCCGAATGGGGCATCCATGTGCCGGCCGACCAGCCCTGGCTGTTTCCCTCGGGCCACAGCCACCTCAGCCGCGTGCGACTGTTCCAGCTGCTGCGCGAACTTGCGGTCGAAACGGGCATTCCGCCGCGGCGGATCAGCCCGCACGTCCTGCGCCACGCTTTCGCCACGCATCTGCTCGAGGGCGGAGCGGACCTGCGCGCATTGCAGACGATGCTTGGCCATGCCGACATCGCCACCACCCAGATATACACCCATGTGAACAGCGCGCACTTGGTCGAACTGGTCAACAGCCGCCATCCGCTGATGGATCGGCGGTAACTCCCTTGAAGCGAAGCGAAGGGAAAGGGGCGGTCGAGGCCTTGTCTCCTGCCAATCTCTGCCATAGCCATCGTCGCAATGACGATCACTGTTAGGGGGGGCGAATGGCGACGGGCGGGGAAATCGATGCGAAGCGCGATCGGCTCGTCATCCTCGCCTCGACTCTCGGCACCGTATTCGAATGGTATGACTTCTTCGTCTACGGCACCCTCGCGACGATCGTCGCGGCGCATTTCTTTCCCGCCGACAATCCCACCGTCAGCCTGCTGATCTTCTTCGCCAGCTTCGGTGTCGGCTTCGGCATGCGGCCGCTCGGCGCGGTGCTGTTCGGAGTGCTGGGCGACAGGCTCGGCCGCAAATATACCTTTCTCGTCACGATCGCGCTGATGGGCGTGGCCACGGCCGCGGTCGGCGTGTTGCCAACCTATGAGACGATCGGCGTGATCGCGCCGATATTGCTCGTGACTTGCAGGGTGCTCCAGGGCCTCGCGCTGGGCGGCGAATATGGCGGGGCCGCGATCTATGTCGCCGAACATGCGCCGAGCAATCGCCGCGGCTTCTACACGAGCTTCATCCAGTCGGGCGTGATCGGCGGCTTCCTGCTCAGCCTCGCCGTCGTGCTGATCTCGAACCTCATGGTCGACAAGGCGGCCTTCGCCGACTGGGGCTGGCGCATACCGTTCCTCTTCTCGCTCCTGCTGCTCGCCATCTCATTGTGGATCCGGCTCAAGCTCAAGGAGAGCCCGGTCTTCAAGGCGATGAAGGACGCCGACCAACTCGCCGACAATCCGCTGCGCGAAAGCTTCAACAGCTGGGCACGGGTGAAGATGATCCTGGTGGCCTTGTTCGGCATCGCGGCGGGGCTCACGGTGGTCTGGTACACCGCGCAATTCCAGGCGCTCTACTTCCTCCAGAACAGTCTGCGGATCGAGGATAGCGCGGCGCAGCTGATCCTCGGGATCGCCGCGACCGGCAGCCTCGGCTGGTTCATCCTGTTCGGCTGGCTTTCCGACAGGATCGGCCGGCGCAAGCCGATCCTGATCGGCTATATGCTGACCCTGATCTTCATTTTCCCGCTGTTTCACTGGATGGCGGACGCAGCCAATCCCGAGCTTTCGGCCGCGATGAAGCGCGCTCCGGTCGTCGTGAAGGGCAGCGATTGCAGCTACGATCCCTTCGCCAAGAAGCAGGCCACCACCTGTGGAGCGGTGCTGGACATCCTGTCGAAAAAGGGCGTCGCCTACACCAAGGTGGAGGGCAGCCCGGGCACCCCGCCGGTCGTCACGATCGGCAGCAAACCGGTGGACGCCAGCGACGCCCGCAGCCTGGAAACAGCGTTGGCGGAAGCCGGCTACAAGCTCGACAAGATCGTCCCCGTCGTCGGCGACAGCGCGAAGATCGTCTTCTACCTGCTGATGATCGGTCTCTTCTCCGGAATGACCTACGGGCCGGTGGCGGCGCTTCTCGTCGAGATGTTCCCGGCGCGGGTGCGCTATACGTCCTTGTCGGTGCCCTATCATATAGGCACAGGGTATTTTGGCGGTTTTCTGCCGTTCATCAGCCAATATATCGTGGCCAGAACGGGCGATCCGTTCGCCGGATTATGGTATCCTTTCGGGGTGGTCGCCATAGCTTTCGCGGTGACGCTGATCTGGTTGCCCGAAACGGCGGGCAAGGAACTGGAATAGTCGCGCCGGGGGGGCTATCGCGCTCCTCGTGGACCCGGGCGATTATCCCCTCAGACTGATTCTGGACGGCGCGGCGCTGGTCGCCAACTGGCGCTGGCTCGCCGGGAAAGCCTGCGCCAGGGCGGGCGCCGCGGTGAAGGCCGACGGCTATGGGCTTGGCGCGGTCGAGGTGTCGCGGCGCCTGGCCCAGGCGGGTTGCCGCGATTTCTTCGTCGCCACCTGGGCCGAGGCCGATGCGCTCGGATCGCTCCCCTTCGGCGCGTCGCTGTCGGTTCTGCACGGGGTTCGCGAGGAGGATATGGCGGCGGCGCTCGCCTCGCGCGCGCGGCCGGTGCTCAACACCGCCTCGATGGTGGCGCGCTGGAAGGCCGCGGCGCCCGAACGTCCTTGCGATGTAATGGTCGATACCGGCATGAATCGGCTCGGGCTCAGCGCCGATGAGGCTTGTTCGGGGCTGCTCGACGGGCTCGAGATAGATGTGCTGATGAGCCATCTGGCCTGCGCCGACGAACCCGACAGCGACATGAACGAGCGCCAGCGCGCCCGTTTCGCTCACGTCGCCACGCGGATCGGCGCGCGACGCGCCAGCCTCGCCAATTCGGCGGGCGCCTGCCTGGGCCCCGCTTATGGTTTCGATCTGATCAGGCCCGGCCTCGCGCTCTACGGCGGCGTCCCGCGGCCGGAAGCGGCCGGCAAGATCGCCCAGGTCGTCCGGATCGAGGCGCAGGTCCTCCAGATCCGCGACGTGCCCGTCGGCGAGACGATCGGTTATGGCGCAACCTATACAGCCACCCGCCCGATGCGCGTCGCGATCCTCAATCTCGGCTATGCCGATGGCTATCTGCGGGCCTTCGCCGGGCACGGCGTGGCATCGTGGAGGGATACCGCCTGCCCCCTGGTGGGGCGCGTGTCGATGGATCTGGTCGCGGTCGATCTCGCCGGCGCCGCCGCCGCCGAGGGCGATTGGCTGGAGGTCCACTACCGGCTCGATGCGGCCGCCCGTGACACCGGGCTCTCGCAATATGAGTTGCTGACCGGGCTTGGCTCCCGCTATCAGCGGCGCTGGATTGATTAGCGCGAGCGTGAATTTGCAGCCGATTATCGCTTTTTTCGCCTCGATCGGCCGGCTGCTCATCTCAGCCCTGGCCGCGGTTGGGCGGGTGACCATCTTCGGGTTCACGACTCTCGCGCGGGCGGTCCGGCCGCCTTATTATCCGGCCCGGCTGATCGAACAGCTCATGCAGATCGGCTGGTTCTCGCTGCCCGTGGTCGGCATGACGGCGATCTTCTCGGGTGCGGCGCTCGCCCAGCAGACCTTCACCGCCGGGTCGCGCTTCAACGCCACCTCGACGGTCCCCGCGATCGTCGTGCTCGGCATCGTGCGTGAGCTGGGCCCGGTGCTGGTCGGGTTGATGGTCGCCGGGCGGGTCTCCTCGGCGATGGCCGCCGAGCTGGGAACGATGCGCGTGACCGAGCAGCTCGACGCGCTCACCACGTTGCGCACCGATCCCTATCGCTATCTTATCGCGCCGCGGCTGCTCGCCGCGTTGATCGCGCTACCGCTGATGGTGGTGATCGCCAATGCGATCGGCATCTTCGGCGGCTATTTCGTCGCGGTGTACAAGCTCGACTTCAACCCGACCGGCTATCTAGAAGTCACCCGGCAATATCTGACCGCGACCGATCTACAGATGGCGCTCGTCAAATCCGCCTTCTTCGGCTTCTTCATCGCGCTGATGGGCTGCTATCACGGCTTTCGCGCACAGGGCGGGGCGGCCGGGGTCGGCCGGGCGACCACCGACGCCGTCGTCTCGGCCTTCATCCTGATCCTCCTGTCGAACATGATCATCACGCTGATGGCGTTCGGCTGATGGGGAGCGAATACAAGATCAGGATCGAGGGCGTGAGCAAGTCGTTCGGGTCCAATCTCGTGCTCGATGGCGTCGATCTCGAGATCGAGCCCGGCGAATCGCTGGCGATCATCGGCCAGTCCGGCAGCGGCAAGTCGGTCACGCTCAAATGCATATTGGGGCTCATCCGGCCCGATCGTGGCGCGATCCGCGTCGACGGCGAGGATCTGCTGTCGATGTCGTCGCGCGAGCTCGAACGCGCCCGCGCCAAGTTCGGCATGTTGTTCCAGGGCTCGGCGCTGTTCGATTCGCTACCGATCTGGCGCAACGTCACCTTCGCGCTGACGCAGGGACGGATGCTCGATTCGGCCAAGATGCGCAAGATCGCCGCCGAGAATCTCGAAAGAGTCGGGCTCGGCGGGGAAGTGCTCGATCTTCGTCCGAGCGAGCTTTCCGGCGGCATGCAGAAGCGTGTCGCGCTCGCCCGCGCGATCGCCCCCCGGCCTGAAATCATCTTCTTCGACGAGCCGACCACGGGCCTCGATCCGATCCGCGCCGACGTGATCAACGACCTCATCGTCGAACTGGTCGAGGATCTCGGCGTAACCGCGCTCACGATAACCCACGATATGGCATCGGCGCGCAAGATCGCGCACCAGGTGGCGATGCTCTACCAGGGCAGGATCATCTGGAAGGGGCCACGCGACAGGCTCTACGACAGTGGAAACCCTTATGTGGACCAGTTCGTTCAGGGACGGGCCGAGGGACCGATCCGCTAGTCCGATCGATCAGTCCCACCTCGGCGCAAGACAATCATCCGAAAGGCCGACCGATGCTTGGACGTACCGTACCCGATGTGACGCTGAAGACCCGAGTGCGCGACGCCAGCCTGGGCGGAGAAAACCCGTTCCGTTGGCAGGATGTTCACACCGGCAATCTTTTCAAGGGGCGGCGCGTGGCGGTTTTCGCTCTGCCCGGTGCCTTCACGCCGACCTGCACGACCGAGCAATGCCCGGCCTATGAGCGCAGCTATGACGATCTGAGGTCCGCGGGCGTCGGCGAGGTCTATTGCCTGTCGGTCAACGACGCCTTCGTCATGTATCAATGGGGCAAGCATCTCGGCATCGAGAAGACCAAGCTGCTTCCCGACGGTTCGGGCAACTTCACCCGGCGGATGGGCATGCTGATCAACAAGGACCATCTCGGCTTCGGCTATCGCTCGTGGCGCTATGCGATGGTGGTCGATGACGGCAAGATCGTCGGCTGGTTCGAAGAGCCGGGCATCAACGACGAAGGGGCCGACGATGATCCCTATGGCGTGAGCGCGCCCGAAAATGTGCTGGCGTGGCTGGAGGCGAACCCGGTGAGCGTACCGGCCAACGCCTGATCGCGGCTCGCGGGTCCGATCGTCCTCCACAATGCATTGATCAGCCTCATGCAGCCGGAGGCTGCGCCCTTCCACGCTCGCTGTCCGGCGAAAGACCGACGCGCGACATGAGCATATTGCGGACGATCGACGCATCTGCCATGGGCGCGAACATGCACAAGATCAATAGCTTGGGCTTGGAACGGCCATGCCGATGCCAAGCCGAAGCGGTTGTTCTGCAACCGGCATATCAACTGAAGGGAGAAGCAATGAATATCAACGATCGCTCATCGAAACGGGCTGTGAGCATACGGGTTTTTCTGCTGGCGTCGTGCAGTCTGGGGCTGGCGCTGCCCTCGGCACCCGCGCTGGCTCAGAGCGGGTCGGAGGCGGCCGCGGAGCCGCAGGACGGGATTCAGGATATTATCGTGACCGCGCGCAAGCGGGTCGAGACGGCGCAAACGGCTCCGGTGGCGATCACCACGGTTTCCGGTGAACAACTCACCAGATACTCGATCAGCTCTCTGGAGCAGGTAGCCGCCACGACGCCGCAGCTGCAGGTATCCCGCGCGGTCTCGGGATCGGCTGCCAACATCTCGTTGCGCGGTATCGGCTCGAGCTTTTCGAGCGCGGGCATCGAGCAGTCCGTGGCAATCATCGTCGATGGGGTGTATTACGGCTCGGGCCAGGTGCTGAATGAAGGTCTGTTCGATTCGGCACGGATCGAAATCCTCAAGGGGCCGCAGGCGCTGTTCTTCGGCAAGAATGCGACAGCCGGCGCAATTTCCGTGACGACGGCGGATCCGACCGACAAGCTCGAGGCGATGGCCCGGGTCGGCTATGAGTTCGGCGCCAAGAATGTTTCCGGCGAGGGCTATATATCGGGACCATTGACCGAGACGCTCTCGGCCCGGCTCGCCCTGCGCTACTCGCATATGTTCGGGGGATATTATGAGAATGGGGCGGAAACCTCGCGCTACACCGTATTCGACGCGGCGACCGGCACGAGTTCGATCCTGACGGCGCCACCGGCGGCGAACCAAAGCCCTCGGGAAAAGCAGGCGATGGGTCGCCTGACCCTGAAATGGACTCCGACTGATCGCCTCACGGCCAACCTGAAAGTGGCCGGCAACATCGATAAGACGAACGACACGGCCTGGAACGCGGTGCCCATCTGTGCCTTTGCAACCATGCAGAACGCACCGACGCAGGCGTGCAACGGCGGATTCATCCGGTACGTCAACAAGGCTCCCGCGGAGGTTGCCGCCAATCTTCGGGGAGCCAGGAAGGATGGCTCACCTTATAATCGCTACAAGTCCTACTCGGTCACTGCGGCACTGGAATATGATCTGGGAAGCGTCGGTCTCACTTCGGTAACGAATTTCAACAGGAGCAAGAACACGAGCCTACCCGCCTATGGCGGCGAGGCCCCGTTCTTCGGTATCGGTGGCGGCGGCTGGGGCAGCGAGATCTCGCGCCGTCGGGCTTTCTCGACGGAGGCCCGTGCGCTCACGACCTTCGACAGCCCGGTCAACGTCATGGTGGGAGTATATTACCAAGACACCCGCTTCGACTATGACGCGGCCGTAGCTTTTGCCGGAGTGGGCAACTCGGCGGCGCCGGCGACGCAATATATCGCGAACCAGAAAAATTCGTTCACAAACGGTGAAACCATCGCCGGATACGGACAGGTCATCTGGAAAGTCATTCCGACTGTCGAGCTCAACGCGGGCGTTCGATACACACACGAGACGAAAGACTCGTTTCTTATCCAGACCTATTCCAATCCCCTCCTGATCCCTCTCGTCTATATTCCGAACGTCCCGGTCAGGGCGGAGCAGACGTTCAACAACTGGAGTCCGGAGATCACGCTCACATGGCGGCCGGCGCGTTCCATCACGGTCTATGGTGGGTACAAGACCGGCTACAAGTCGGGCGGCTTCTCCAATAGCGGCATCCTCGGGCAGTTCACGCCAGCGGGGGGCCTCGAATTCCAGCCCGAAACAGCGCGTGGTTTCGAAGGTGGTGTCAAGACCACCATCTTCGACAACCAGTTGCGCTTCAACGTCGGTGTCTATCGCTATCGATATAGCGATCTCCAGATCGACTTCTTCAACTCGGCGATCACCACCCTCATCACCACCAATGCGGGTGCGGCCATCACCAAGGGCGTGGAGATCGAGAGTCAGTGGTCGCCGCGCAGCATTCCGGGCTTCGATCTGCATGGAACGCTCAACTACAACAATGCGCGTTACAAGAACTACAATGGTCCGTGCTGGACGGGTCAGACGATCCAGCTGGGCTGCTCCATCGTGGGACCGGGTGGCGCCCCTTACCAGAATCTGAGCGGGAAGCCGACCGCCAATGCTCCAAAATGGACAGCTTCGTTCGGCTTCAACTACGCCTTTCCGCTCAACGACATGATCGAGATGAGGATCTCGGCTGACGGGCGCTACAGCGACCGTTACAACTTCTCTTCGGTCTTCGATCCGATCGCCTTCCAGAAATCCTACGTCGTTGTCGATGCCACCGCGAGCATCGCAACGCTGGACAACCGATGGCAGATCGCGCTTATCGGCAAGAACCTGACGAACAAGCGCTTCATCGGAACCGACTGGGAGACGACGAATACGGGCAGCGGAACCGGAACGGCCATGGGAGTCAAGTCGGACCTGATCGGCTTCGCCAATATTCCCCGTACGGTAGAGGTCCGTCTGACCTGGCGTTACTGAGTATTCCGTTCTCGATGCCACAGGGTTGCAGCCAGTCTTCTGGCTGCAACCCTGTTTCGGGCGTGCGGGTCTCCCGGTGAGCACGTTGGTCTCGATCCACCGGGAGGGAAGGCCGGACAGGTGCGCCGCCCACTTCTCCTTCAGCCAGTCTCGCTAGTCGGGTCGCCGTAATGCCCAGAATTCCTCCAAAAACGATTTTGGCGGAAAACTCCCGGTCTGCCAGCGAACCGAAATAAAGCTGCGATTCCCTATGATGAGCGCCGTTTATCGACCTGGGATCGTTGGGGCTTTTTCGTTCGACCGACGCCGCGTCGCAGCATTGGGCTAAGTGCTTGTCATAAAGCCGTAAGCTTTCGTCGAGGCGGCTGTAACAATTATGAATCATAGGGTCGGCTCGTCATCCACGAAGGAGACGAGCGATGAATGCGATTACCCGGATTGCCGCCTTTCAGGAGAAAGCGCCGTCCCAGCCCGAGGCCCGCCGACAGCGCCGCCGCTACCGGACGATCTGGGTGTCCGACGTCCATCTCGGCACGCGCGGGTGCAATGCGCAAATGCTGATCGATTTTCTCGACTCCACCGACAGCGATACGATGTACCTCGTCGGCGATATCATCGACGGCTGGCGGCTCAAGCGGAGCTGGTACTGGCCGGCGCTGCACAACGACATCGTCTGGCGCGTAATGAAGCGCGCGAAGCGCGGTACGCGCGTGGTCTTCATTCCCGGCAATCACGACGAGATGTTCCGGCAATTCTCCGGCATGACCTTCGGCGGGATCGAGATTCGCCGCAACGCCATCCACGAGACCGCCGATGGCCGCCGCTTGATGGTGACCCATGGCGACGAGTTCGACACGGTGGTCATGTGCCACCGCTGGCTCGCCTTCGCGGGCGACGCCGCCTATGAGATATTGATGCGGCTCAACACCGTGATCAACGCGGTCCGCCAGCGCTTCGACCTGCCTTATTGGTCGCTGTCCAAACATGCCAAACACAAGGTCAAGAACGCGGTGGAGTTCATCTCGCGCTTCGAGGAGGCGGTCGCCCACGAGGCGGGCGAGCGCGGCGTGGACGGAGTGGTCTGCGGGCACATCCACACCGCCGAGATCCGCGACTTCGGTGACATCGTCTATTATAATGACGGCGACTGGGTAGAAGGCTGCACCGCACTGGTCGAGCATTTCGATGGGCGGATGGAGGTGCTCCACTGGGCCGACGAGATCGCCGCGCGCCGTCAGCTCGCCACCGCCATGGCCGCCTAGCATGCGTATCGCGATTGCCACCGATGCCTGGAGTCCGCAGGTCAACGGCGTGGTCCGCACGCTCCAGGCGGTCAGCGCCGAGTTGGTCGAGATGGGGCATGAGGTCTGCGTGATCGCGCCTGATCAGTTCCTCACCTGGCCGTGCCCGAGCTATCCCGAGATCCGCCTCGCGCTGACCACCCATTTCGGGGTGGGACGCAAGATAGCCGACTTCCGCGCCGAGGCGATCCACATCGCGACCGAGGGCCCGATAGGAATGGCCGCGCGCCGCCACTGCCTGAGCCGGCATTTCGCCTTCACCTCCGCCTATCACACCCAGTTTCCGGACTATGTGGCCGAGCGTACCGGCATGCCGGCCGACTGGTTCTGGCGATATATCCGCTGGTTCCATGGCCCCTCGGCCGCGGTGCTGGCATCGACGCCGTCGATCGAGGCGATGCTCGGCGCGCGCGGCATAGCCCCGGTGCGGCGCTGGGGCAGGGGCGTCGACCTCCACCTGTTCAGGCCGGATCGGCCGGCGCATCCGGCCTTCGTCGATCTGCCGCGCCCGATCCAGCTTTATGTCGGCCGCGTCGCGGTCGAGAAGAATATCGAGGCTTTCCTGGCCTGCGGCGGGCCGGGCTGCAAGGTGATCGTCGGCGACGGACCGGCGCGCGCCGCGCTGGCGAAGGCCTATCCGGAAGCGCGATTCACCGGGGCGCTGCATGGCGAGGCGCTGGCGGCCGCCTATGCGGGCGCCGACGTCTTCGTCTTCCCGAGCCGCACCGACACCTTCGGCCTGGTCATGATCGAGGCGCTGGCGTGCGGAACGCCGGTCGCCGCCTATCCGGTGACCGGTCCCGTCGACATCCTCGACCCGGCATCGTCGGCGATGGACGAGGATCTCGGCGTTGCGATAGGCAAGGCGCTGCTGTGCAAGCGAAGCGCGGCCGCCGCCTATGGCGCCACCTTTGGCTGGCGGCGCAGCGCGGAGCAGTTCGTCTCGGCGCTGGTTCCGCAGGGGGAGGGAAAGCGGAAGCTGGCGGCCTGACCCCCATCGCGCCATGTGGAAAGGGCACGAACGATTCGCGGCTTCCAGCCTTGCCCTTCCGCGCCGCTTTCATTACATCGTCCCCATGCTTCGGCCGCTCCGTGACGGGGCGGCCCTTTTATTTTGGAGGACCGAAATGGCCCAGCCGCTCATGCCCCATGCCACCGCGTCGTGGCTGGTCGACAACACTGCGCTCAGCTTTCCGCAGATCGCCGAGTTCTGCGGGCTGCACATCCTCGAGGTCCAGGCGATCGCCGACGACATGGCGGCGACCAAGCTGACCGGCCGCGATCCTGTGCGCGCCGGCGAACTGAGCGTCGCCGAAATCGAAAAGGGCCAGAAGAATCCCAATTACCGGCTGGTCATGCAGAAGGGTCCCGATCAGCAGCGCCGCACCAAGGGCCCACGCTACACGCCTGTATCCAAGCGCCAGGACAAGCCGGACGGCATCGCCTGGATCATCCGCAATCACCCCGAGGTCTCGGACGGCCAGATCTCCAAGCTGATCGGCACGACCCGCACGACGATCGCGGCGATCCGTGACCGTACCCATTGGAACATCGCCAACATCGTCCCCAAGGACCCTGTGACGCTCGGCCTGTGCTCGCAGCGCGAACTCGACGCGGTGGTCGCCAAGGCCGCCAAGGCTGCGGGCATCGAGGCGCCCACCGATACCCGCCTCGAAGGCGATCGCGAGGCGCTGATCGAGCAGCTCCGCGCCGAGCGAGACGCCGCCGGCAAGGCGGCCGAGATGAGCCATGCCGAGGAGGAGGCTGCTCTGTTCGGCGGCCCGGCCTTCCAGGACCCGTTCAAGAAGCAGTAGATCGCGGGCCGCCACAGGCTCCGGCGGCACCGGCCTCCGCGGCGCGACGAATGTCGAAAGCTTGACCAGCTCTCACGCCAAGCCCAAGAAGCCCTACCCATGGATGACTCCACCGCCTTTGCCGAACTCTCTTTCGAGGATGCTCTCAAGCAGCTCGAGGCGATCGTCCGCCAGCTCGAATCGGGCGATGTGCCGCTCGATGAATCCATCTCGCTCTATGCCAGGGGCGATGCGCTCAAGCGGCAGTGCGAGGAGCGGCTGAAGGCGGCGCAGGCGCGGATCGACAAGATCAGCATCGGCGCCGACGGCGCGCCCAGGGGGACCGAGCCCTTCGACGCGGACTGAGCGATGTCGGCGCTTCTGACTTCCGAACTGGAGCGCATCGCGCACGAGATCGACAGCCGGTTCGATGTTCTGCTGACTCCGCCCGACGATAGCCGCCGCCGGCTCTACGAGGCGATGCGCCACGCCGCGGTAGGAGGAGGCAAGCGGCTGCGCCCCTTGCTCGTCTGCGGGGCCGCGCGGCTGTTTGCGGTCGATCGGGAATGCGCCCTGCGCACCGGCGTCGCGGTCGAATGCATCCATGTCTACAGCCTGATCCATGACGATCTTCCGGCGATGGACGATGACGATCTGCGGCGCGGCAAGCCCACCGTCCACAGGGCCTTCGACGAGGCAACCGCAATTCTCGCCGGCGACGGCTTCCAGGCGCTCGCCTTCGAGATATTGGCCGCCGAGGCGACCCATGCCGATCCGTTCGTCCGTGCCGAGCTGGTGCTGGCGCTGGCAGGGGCCGCAGGCCCGGCGGGCATGGTGGGAGGCCAGGCGATGGACATGGCGGCGGCCGTCACGATGCAGGACATGGCGACGGTGACCCGGCTGCAGCAGCTCAAGACCGGCGCGCTGATCGGCTTTTCGATCGAGGCCGGCGCGATCCTCGGCCGGCTGCCGCCCGAAGGCCGTACCCGTCTGCGCGGTTATGCGCATGACCTGGGGCTTGCTTTCCAGATCGCCGACGATCTGCTCGATGCCGAAGGCGATCCGACGAAGATGGGCAAGGCCGCGGGGAAGGACGATGCCGCCGGCAAGGCGACCTTCGTGGCGCTGCTCGGGCGCGACCGCGCCCGCGCCCAGGCTCGGTCGTTGTCGGAACAGGCCATCGCCCATCTTGCCAATTTCGGCCGTGAAGCCGATCTGCTACGCGATATCGCGGCCTATGCGGTCGATCGCGACCGCTGACCGCCCAAAGGGGGGAATGATCATGCGCACCGGCGTCTATCCCGGCACCTTCGATCCGATCACGCTCGGCCATATGGACATCATCCGGCGTGGCGCCAAGCTGGTCGACAGGCTCGTCATCGGTGTCACCACCAACGCGTCCAAATCGCCGATGTTCAGCGTGGAGGAGCGGCTCGCGATGGTTCGCCGGGAGACCTCCGATCTGGGCGCGGGGATCGAGGTGGTCGCGTTCGACTCGCTGCTGATGGACTTCGCGGAGAAGGTCGGCGCCTCGATCATCGTCCGCGGCCTGCGCGCCGTCGCCGATTTCGAATATGAGTATCAGATGGCGGGGATGAACCAGCAGCTCAACA
>CAMLSA010000011.1 GCA_946482655.1 uncultured Sphingomonas sp.
GGATCGAGCAGATCGTCCGCGAGGAGCAGGACCGGGCCGGCGCGATCGAGCTGCTGATGCCGACGATGCAGTCGGCCGACCTGTGGCGCCAGTCGGGCCGCTACGAGGATTATGGACTAGAGATGCTGCGCATCAAGGACCGGCATGATCGCGATATGCTCTATGGCCCCACCGCGGAGGAGGTGATCACCATGATCTTCCGCGATTCGGCGAAGAGCTACCGCGACCTTCCCCGCACCCTCTACAATATCCAGTGGAAATTTCGCGACGAGGTCCGCCCCCGTTTCGGTGTGATGCGCGGCCGAGAATTCCTGATGAAGGACGCCTATTCCTTCGATCTGGACGCCGCGGGCGCGCGGCACAGCTACAACAGGATGTTCGTCGCCTATCTCAGGACGTTCAAGCGGATGGGCCTTGCGGCGATCCCGATGCAGGCCGACACCGGCCCGATCGGCGGGGATCTGAGCCATGAGTTCATCGTCCTCGCCCCGACCGGCGAGAGCGAGGTCTTCTACCACAGCAACTGGGAGACCGAGCGTCCGCTCGAGGTCGATGCCGACGACGCGGGGGCGCTCCAGGCGTTCGTCGGCGGACTGACCTCCGACTATGCCGCGACCGACGAGAAGCGCGACGCGGCGCGCGAGGCGGAGGCGGGCGACAAGCTCCGGCAGTCGCGCGGCATCGAGGTGGGCCATATCTTCTTCTTCGGCACCAAATATTCGGCGGCGATGGGAATGAGCGTCCAGGGCCCCGACGGCGCCCCGGTAGTGCCGCAGATGGGCAGCTACGGCATCGGCGTCTCGCGGCTGGTGGGCGCGATCATCGAGGCAAGCCATGACGAGGCGGGGATCATCTGGCCCGATGCGGTGGCGCCCTATGGAGCCGGCCTGATCAACATGCGTGCCGACGATGCGCGCTGCGTGGCGGCGGCCGACGATCTCTATGCCAAGCTCCAGGCGGCGGATGTCGAGACGCTCTACGACGACCGCGACGAGCGCGGCGGCGCCAAGTTCGCGACGATGGACCTGCTCGGCCTGCCCTGGCAGATCGTGGTCGGGCCCAAGGGACTCGACAAGGGCGTCGTCGAGGTGAAGCGCCGCGCGACCGGTGAGAAGCTCGAGCTGTCGGCCGAGGATGCGCTGAGGAGGGTGGCGGGGTGAGCCATTCAGACGGAGGCACTCCGTCATGATTCTCAACCGCTACGAACGAATGATCGCCAAGCGCTACCTGCTGCCGGGCAGGGGCGAGGCGTTCATCTTTCTGGTGGCGTCGATCAGCCTTGTCGCGGTGGCGCTGGGCGTCGCCGCCCTGATCATCGTGATGAGCGTGATGAACGGCTTCCGCGCCGAGCTGTTCGACAAGATCGTCGGGCTCAACGGCCATGCGGTGATCCAAGGCTATGACGGCAAGCTGCCGGATTGGCGGCGGATCGCGGCCGAGGCGAAGAAGCTGCCGGGGGTCACCTCGGCCACGCCGCTGATCGAGCAGCCGCTGATGGCGACCTATGGGGGCCGGGTCGAAGGCGTGCTGGTGCGCGGCATGACGATAGACGATCTGCGCCGCAATCCGGTGATGCAGGGCAAGGTGATCCGCGGATCACTCAACGCGCTCGCCCCGGGGACCGACCGGATCGCGATCGGGGCGCGGCTCGCGGAGCAGCTCGGTGCCGATCTCGGCAGCCAGATCAGCCTGATCAGCCCACAGGGGCAGAGCACTCCGTTCGGCACGGTGCCTCGCATCGTCTCCTATCAGGTCGCGGCGATCTTCGAGGTCGGCGTCTATGATTATGACAAGACGTTCGTGGTGATGCCGATGTCCGATGCGCAGACCCTGCTGATGCTGGGCGACGCGGTCGGCATGATCGAGATCCAGACGGTCGATGCCGACAGGGTGGGCGATATATTGGCGCCGCTCAAGCCGCGGATCGCGATGCAGGCCGAGGTCCGGGACTGGCGCGACCTGAACAGTTCGCTGTTCGAGGCGCTGGCGGTCGAGCGGGTGACGATGTTCGTGGTGCTGTCGCTGATCATCCTCGTCGCTGTGTTCAACATCCTCTCCTCGCTGATCATGCTGGTCCGCGCCAAACGGCGCGACATCGCGATCCTCCGGACGATGGGCGCGTCGCGCGCCGCGCTGATGAAGATCTTCATGACGGTGGGGATCGTGATCGGGATTTTGGGAACGGGCACCGGGATCGTTCTCGGCGCGGTCTTCCTCTTCTACCGTCAGGCGGTTGTCAATTTCGTCCAGTTCCTCACCGGCCAGAATCTGTGGGATCCCTCGATCCGCTTCCTGACCGAGCTGCCCTCCAAGAGCGATCCGGTCGAGATCGCAGCGATCATCGTCATGGCGCTGGGCTTCAGCTTCCTGTCGACGCTCTATCCGGCGTGGAAGGCGGCGAGCACCGATCCGGTCGAGGTGCTGCGTTATGAGTGACATATTGGAGGTTCGCGGGCTCAGCCGCACCTTCCGCCAGGCCGACGTCGCGATCCATGTGCTTCGCCAGATCGACCTGGCTGTTGCGCCGGGCGAAATCGTCGCGCTGCTCGGCCCATCGGGTTCGGGCAAGTCGACCCTGCTCCAGGCGGTGGGGCTGCTGGAAGGCGGGTTCGAGGGATCGATCCGCATCGCCGGCGAGGAGGCCGCCAAGGCGGATTCGCCGGGCCGCACCCGCATTCGCCGCGACCGGCTCGGCTTCGTCTACCAATTCCACCATCTGCTGCCCGACTTCACCGCGCTCGAAAACGTCGTGCTGCCGCAGCTCATCCACGGTGCCGGGATGCGGCCCGCGCGCGACCGTGCCGAAAGCCTGCTGTCGTCGCTCGGCTTGTCGAAGCGGCTGACCCATCGGCCGTCGCAGCTCTCGGGCGGCGAGCAGCAGCGCGTCGCGGTCGCGCGGGCGCTCGCCAACCGTCCGGCACTGGTGCTCGCCGACGAACCCACCGGCAATCTCGACGAGGCGACCGCGGATGTGGTGCTGGCCGAGTTCCTTCGGCTGGTGCGGAAGGAGGGATCGGCGGCGCTCGTCGCGACCCACAATGAGCGGCTGGCGACGAAGATGGACCGGGTGATGCGGCTGCACGACGGGCGGCTGAACTAGGCCTTCTCTGCCCTAAAGAGCCCGTTAACCTCCCGCATATCGGCTTTGTTAAGCAATCTGTCCTAAGCCGATCCGATGATCCGGGCCTGGATGGAATCGATCGCGGCCTCCTCGCGCCGCCTCAGGGACAGCACGCGCGGCGGCGTGGCGCTGATCGGGGCTCTGTCTCTCACCTCGATCGTCGGCATGGGCGCGTTCGCGGTCGAGGCGACCCAGGGCTATGCCGCCAAGACCAACAACCAGCGCATCGCCGACATGGCGGCGCTCGCCGGGGCGCTGGCTTACAACGTCAACAGCAACCCCAGCGAGATGACCGCTACCGCCAGGGCCCTCGTCGTGGCGCAGGGCCTTCCGGCGAACAGCGCCGACGTGGCGCTTGTCACCGATGCCGCCACCAGCCAGCAGCTTGTCGAGGTGACGATCACGACCTCGGTGCCGCTCGCTCTCGCCAAGGTGTTCAATGCGGCGCCCAGCTATGAGGTGAGCGCAGTCGGCGCGGCGACCACCACGACGACGGCGACAGTGACCCCGCCCTGTATCGCCGCGCTAGATGGCGCGCCGGCCAATGCCGTCACCATGGGTGGCGGCACGGTTCTCAGCGCGGCGGGCTGCTCGATCAACAGCAGCGCCGGCGTCAGCGTCTCGGGCGGCGCCAGGATCACCGCCCAGCAGGTCAATTCGGGCAAGACGGTAAGCATCACCGGCGGCGCCTCGGTCACGACCTCTCCGACCGCGAACAATATCGTCCAGAACAAGGCCGGTGCGGCCAGCGACTGGATGAGGGAGGATACCCGCCTCAAGACGATCCTTTGCCAGGTCAACAAGCTCACCGGGACGAGCGACGCGGATTATGCCGACGGCAACACCGTGTGCATCAGCCCGCTGGTGACACCCGGCTTGGCGAGCGGTCCAGACTGGAACCTCAACTATAGTCCTGCTGGCGAAGTCGCGGCCTATCGGACGGGCAGCACCTACGTCATCCCGATCACCAGCACGCGCACCATCAACTCGCTTACCCTGGCGGGAGGGATCACGGCGACCTTCGTGGGAGGTGGTTCCGACCTGACCATCGGTTCGATCACGATGGGCGGCGGCACCATCTTGCATGTCGGAAGCGGCAATATCACGATCAATGGCGCGATCAATATGAACGGCAATGCCAGCGCCGATTTCGATATAGGTGTCGGCAACACGGTGACGACTGGCTCGACAATCAACCTCGCGGGGGGGGCGAGACTCTGTTTCACCGCCAATTGCGGCCCGCCGACCGCTGCGGCGGGAGCCTTCGTCGTGGGCGGGCGCATCGATACCAACGGCGGCAGCACGATCATCTTCCCGAAGGCTGTGACCCATGTCATCAATGGCGACCTCAGCCTGCAGGGCAACTCCACCTTCGGCTCGGGCAATTACATCATCAGGGGCAATTTCACGAACAACACCGGCGGCTCCATGGTGGGCACCGACGTGACGTTCGCGCTCGGCGGCACCTTCACATTGTCGGGAGGCACGTCGCTCGACCTCGCGGCGCCGGGTGCCTTGTCGAGCTACGGCGTGCCGGGGATATTGGTAGCCACCAAAAGCACGGCCGCGACGACCATCGGAGGCGGATCGGGCAACCGATATGCGGGCCTGCTCTACGCGCCGAAGTCCGATATGACGATCAGCGGCGGCGGCGCGATCTCGACCAATGGCAGCGCGTGTTTGATGATGATCCTCAAGACATTGACTCTGTCGGGCGGCGGCAACGCCTCGACCGGGACATGCTCGAGCCTTTCGACGTCGGGCACCACCGCCCATGTGGCACTGTTCCGATGATCCGGCCTTTCCTGTTCCGGCTCCGGGACGACCGGCGCGGCATGGCGACGGTCGAATTCGCGCTGCTGTCGGTGCTGTTCTTCTTCGTGATGACCGCGGGTCTCGATATCGGCATGTGGAATCAGCAGCGGCTGCGACTCGACAGCGCGGTCGAGCAGGGAGCGATGATAGCCTTCAACTCGCGCGCCAACGTCGATCAGGCGGCGATCCGCACCTATGTAGCTGCGGCGGCGAAGCTGCCCGCCGCGCCGACGGTGACGGTCGGCTGCAATGGCGGCAGCTCGAATTGCGTCAACGCCAGCCGGCCCTGCGCCTGCCTCAGCGGGAGCACGCCGGCGCCGGCCTATACCGCGACCGCCTGCAACGCGACCTGCGCCGACGGCAGTCTCGCGGGCTATTACATGAACATCCGGGCGGTCGCGACGAGCAGCACGATGCTGGTCCCCGAGGCGATGCTGGGCGGCAACATGGTCCAGACGCGCAGCGCGGTGGTGCGGCTCCAATGAAGCGGCTGTTTCGCGATGTTCGAGGTGTGACGGCGGTCGAGTTCGCGCTCGTCGCGCCCGCCTTCATGATGTTCATGTTTCTGATCATCGATGGCGCGCGGGCGGTCTGGACCTACCAGACGCTTCAGGAGATCGCGAGCAATGCCGCGCGTTGCGCGGGGCTGGGGACCAGCGGCTGCCGAACCGCGGGCGAGGTTCAGAGCTATGCGGTCAACCGCGCCGCCGCGTCAGGCGTCAGGCTGGCCGCCGGCGCCGTCACGCTGGCGCCGGCAGCGATTTGCTCAGGGGTCGCCGGCATGACCAGGGTGGCGATCTCCAGCGCCTATCAGGGCGCCACGACCAAGCTGCTTCCGACCAGCGTCGCCACGCTCAACACCGAGAGCTGCTTCCCCACCGCGAGCTGAGCTAATTCCTCCCCGTTCCGGGCAGGAATTGCATGTGGATAACCCGAAGGCGGGGGCTGGCGATTAGCGCGTATACGCCTAGATTGCTCCCATGCCATACCAGCCCTTCGTTCCTTTGCGGGTCTTCTCCGCCTATACGATGCTCGAAGGCGCGATCGAGCCCAAAGCAATCTCGAAGCAGGCGAAGAAGCTGGGTTTCCCCGCCGCCGCACTGACCGACCGCAACGGCCTCTATGCCGCGATGGCCTTTTCGGACGCCGCCAAGAAGGATGGCGTCCAGCCGATCATCGGTACGATGCTCGCGATCCGGCGACCGGGGATAGACCAGCTCATCATAGACTGGCTCGCGCTCTACGCGCAGGATGCGAGGGGCTATGACAATCTGTGCGCGCTGGTCTCGGCGGCGCATCTCGAGCGGCCGGTGCATGAGGAGGCGCATGTTCCGCTGTCGGCACTCGAAGGACGCACCGACGGCTTGATCGCGCTGACGGCGGGCGGCGAGGGCGCACTCGCGCGGCTGCTGGCGGGTGAGCAGCGCGATGCCGCGGCGAGCTATGCCGACACGCTCGAAAGGCTGTTTCCCGAGCGCCTGTACATCGAGTTGGCCCGGCGCGGCGATGCGACCGAGGCGGCGGCGGAGGAAACGCTGATCGATCTCGCTTATGCGCGCGATCTGCCGCTGGTCGCGACCAATCCGGCCTGCTTCGCCGAACCCGACTTCCACGGCGCGCACGACGCGATGCTGTGCATCGCCAGCTCCTCTTATGTCGACACGGTCGAGCGGCCGCGCTCGTCACCCGATCTGTGGATCAAGCCGGCCGACGAGATGGCGCGTCTGTTCGAGGATGTTCCCGAGGCGCTCGTCAACACGCTCGTGGTAGCGCAGCGCTGCGCCTTCGCCGCGCCCTATCGCAAGCCGATCCTCCCCAGCCTGGCGGGCAATCGCGACGCCGAGGCCGAGGCGCTGCGCCGCGACGCGTATGCGGGGCTCGAGATGCGGCTGGCCAAGCTCGGCGTCACCGATCCGGCGCGGCGCGAGGCCTATTTCGACCGGCTCGACTTCGAGGCCGGCGTCATCATCAACATGGGCTTTCCCGGCTATTTCCTGATCGTCGCCGATTTCATCAAATGGGCGAAGGAGCAAGGGATACCGGTCGGGCCGGGGCGCGGCTCGGGCGCGGGCTCGGTGGTCGCCTGGGCGCTGACCATCACCGATCTCGATCCCCTCAAGCTCGGGCTGCTGTTCGAACGCTTCCTGAACCCCGAGCGCGTCTCGATGCCCGACTTCGACATCGACTTCTGCGAAACCCGGCGGGGCGAGGTGATTCGCTACGTCCAGCAGAAATATGGCCGCGATCAGGTGGCCCAGATCATCACCTTCGGGAAGCTGAAGGCGCGCGCGGTGCTGAAGGATACCGGGCGCGTTCTGCAGATGAGCTATGGCCAGGTCGATCGGCTCGCCAAGCTCATCCCCAACCATCCGACCGACCCCTGGACGCTCGAACGCGCGATGAACGGCGTGGCTGAGCTGGCGGCCGAATATAAGGGAGACAAGGAGGTCCGCCGGCTGCTCGATCTGGCGATGAAGCTCGAGGGCCTGCCGCGCCACAGCTCGACCCATGCGGCGGGCGTGGTGATCGGTGACCGGCGCCTCGACGCGCTGGTGCCGCTCTATCGCGATCCGCGCTCGGACATGCCCGTGACCCAGTTCGACATGAAATATGTCGAGGGCGCGGGGCTGGTGAAGTTCGACTTTCTTGGCCTCAAAACCCTGTCGGTGCTTCAGAAGGCGGTACAGTTCCTCAAGGATCGCGGCGAGATCGTCGATCTGGACACGCTCGAATGGGACGATCCGGCGGTCTATGCGCTGCTCCAGAAGGGCGACACGGTCGGGGTGTTCCAATTGGAATCCGAAGGCATGCGCCGCACCCTGGCGGCGGTCCGGCCGACCAATTTCGGCGACATCATCGCCCTGGTCTCGCTCTACCGGCCGGGGCCGATGGACAATATCCCGATGTTCGGTGCGCGAAAGAACGGCCGCGAGCCGATCGAATATCCGCATCCGCTGCTCGAGGAAACCCTCAAGGAAACCTACGGGATCTTTGTCTATCAGGAACAGGTGATGCAGGCGGCGCAGGTGCTCGCCGGCTATTCGCTGGGCGAGGCCGATCTGCTGCGCCGCGCGATGGGCAAGAAGATCAAGTCCGAGATGGACGCGCAGCGCGAGCGCTTCGTCTCGGGCTGCGCCGAGAAGGACATCCCCACCTCCAAGGCCAATGAGCTTTTCGATTTGATCGACAAGTTCGCCGGCTATGGCTTCAACAAGAGCCATGCCGCGGCCTATGCGCTGGTTGCCTATCAGACCGCCTGGCTCAAGGCGCATTACAAGGCCGAGTTCTACGCCGCGTCGATGTGCTACGACATGCACCAGACCGACAAGCTGGCGATCTTCATCGATGACATGCGGCGCATGGGGGTCCAGTGCCTCGGCCCCTGCGTCAATCACAGCGAGGCAGAGTTCTCGGTCGAGCCGGCGGCTCGTGGCGAACTGGCGGTCCGCTATGCGCTCGGCGCGCTCAAGGGCGTCGGCGAGAAGGCGATGGAGCAGCTCGTCGAGGAACGGAAGGCCGGGGGGGCATTCGCCAGCCTCGAGGATTTCGCCGACCGGATCGACCCGCGCCTTCTCAACCGCCGCCAGCTAGAGAGCCTTGCGGGCGGCGGCGCCTTCGATGCGTTCGAAAGCGAGCGCGCCGGCGTGTTCGCGGCGGCGGAGGTGATCCTCGCCCATGCATCGAGCGCGGCCGACCAGCGCGAGAGTGGGCAGGGCGGCCTGTTCGGCGACAGCCCTGGCAACATCGCGCCGATCCGGATCGACCGCGGCGTTCACTGGACGCTGATCGACCGGATGGCCGCGGAAAAGGAGAGCTTCGGCTTTTACTTCTCGTCGCACCCGACCGATCAGGTCCGCCACCTGGCGGATGCCAATGGCGCGCGCACCTTCGCCGCATTGTGCGCGCTGCCCGCGCCGGCCGACGGCGGGCGGGTCAATTCGGTGATGTCGGCGCTGGTCGAGGATGCCCGCTGGCGCACCTCGGCCAAGGGCAAGCGCTACATGATGGCGACATGCTCGGATGCTACCGGCCAATTCATCGCCACATGCTTCGATGAGATGGCTTCGGCCGAACTCGAGACCGCGGCCAAGGCGGGCGCCTGCGCGCTGCTCAGGGTCGAGCTCGACTGGCGCGCAGGCGAGGAGACGCCGCGCGTCACGGTGCGCGGATTGCAGAGCTTCGAGTCGATGCAGTCGATCCGCCTCAGGGTCGACGTCGAGACCGCCGATCCGGCGGCGATTCCGGCGCTGGCCGCGCTGGTCGCCGACGAGCGCGGCGGGCGCGGGGAGATGTATCTGCACGCGATCCTGCCCGATCGGACTTGTGCGGAGCTGCTGCTGGGCCGCGATTTCCGGCTCGATGCCGAATTGGTCGCGCGGATCGAACGGCTGCCGGGAATGACGGCAAGGATCGGAACGGTCGGCCGGCCGCAGCTGGCCGTGGTGAACTGATCTATCCCGCCAGGGAGGCGCGCTCTATCTCCCCTTCTCGGGCGGCGCCACCGTGATCTTCACCTCTTCGCCCGACTGACCAGGGAAGTTGGTGAACAGCGCCTCGACGAGGTTGGGCACGAGCCGCGGCAAGGCGTCGTCGAGCGAGCGGGCCTTGGCTCGGCCCTCGAACAGGCGCTTGCCGTCGGCGGCGCGCTCGATCGTCATCTCGGCCCAGCTGGTATAGACCGTGTAGGTGTCGATCTCCTGCGCGAAGAAGGGATCGTACCAATAGGGATCCCAGCCGTAGAAGAAGTGCGATCCATAGCCCCAGCGCCGGCCGTAGGGGCCGAAGCCGCCCCAGCCATAACCGGCGGACGGGCGGGAGACCGTCTTCTGGACGCCGCGGTCCACGCCATAGTCGAACTTCACGATCAGCTCCGGCCGGCCGCCGCCATCGATCGGCCGATAGCCGTAGGCGGCGAGTCGCTGGCTGACGAGACCCGCATATTGGGCGAACTCCAATCCGCCTCTGTTGCGCGGGTCGGTCGGTTCGATCGCGAAGCTCTGGCCCTCAGGCACCGGCAGTGCCTGAAAGCGCGAGACATTGGCTTGGAACGGTTGGGTACAGGCAGATGCCATGAGCAGCGCCAGTGGGGCCGCGGCGGCGAGTATCTTGCGAGCAATCGGCATTTTCGTGCGCCTTGTCTTTTATCGGAAGGCCCAGCGACCGCCCGGCCTCCATCCTACTTCCACCACAGCTTATCGCAAGCGGCGGGTGAACATCGCTTGAACGTTCGAGCCGGGGCTGGGGTTGCGACGCTGACGCGCTGCCGGGCTTTCCCGTTACAATCTGCAGGACGGAATCATCCCTCGAAAACATTGGGCACAGATTCCCGATCCGGTACTCCTTCCGGCTTCGCCGCCTGCAGAATCCCCTCGCGCCGCGCGACGATCATCGGCACCAGAACCTGGCCGGCGACATTGGTCGCGGTCCGGCCCATGTCGAGGATCGGGTCGATCGCCAGCAACAGCCCCGCGCCTTCGAGCGGCAGGCCAAGCGTCGAGAGGGTGAGCGTCAGCATCACCGTGGCGCCGGTGAGCCCGGCGGTCGCGGCCGATCCGAGCACCGAGGTGAAGATGATCAGGCCATAATCGATCAGCCCGAGGGGCAGGCCATAGAATTGCGCGACGAAGATCGCGGAGATCGCCGGGTAGATCGCGGCGCAGCCGTCCATCTTGGTGGTCGCGGCGAGCGGCACCGCGAAAGAGGCGTAGCTGCGCGGGACGCCGAGCACTTCGGCCGAGCGCTCGGTGACCGGCAGGGTACCGATCGACGAGCGCGAGACGAAGCCCAGCTGGATGGCGGGCCAGGCTCCCGCGAAAAAGCGGCGCGGGCTAATCCCGTTCACCGCAAGCAGCGCGGGGTAGACGATCAGCATCACGATCGCGAGGCCGATATAGACCGAGGCGGCGAACCAGCCGAGCCCCGCGAGAGCGTCCCAGCCATATTTGACCACCGCATTGCCGATCAGTCCGGCGCTGCCGATGGGGGTCAGCCGGATCACCCACCAGAGCAGCCGTCGCATGACCATCAGCAGCCCACGCACGAAGGCGACGAAGGGTTCGGCGGCCGATCCGGCCTTCAGCGCGGCCGCGCCCGCCGCGATCGAGATGACGATGATCTGAAGGGCGTTGAAGTCCAGCGTGGTGCTGATCGTGCCGTCCTCGCCGGTCTTGCTGCCGGCATGGATGCCGAGCGCATTGGCCGGAACGAGGCCCTTGAGGAAATCGAGCCAGGTGCCGACCGACTTGGGCACCGCCGCCTCGCTCCGTGCGACACCCGCCGAGGCGCCCGGCTGAATGACGATGCCGAGCGCGATGCCGATCAGCACCGCGATCAACGCGCTGATCGCGAACCACAGCAGCGTCTGACCGACGAGCCGCGCGGCATTGTGGAGGTCGCGCAGGTTGACGATGGAGGTGACGATCGCCGCGAAGATCAGCGGCGGCACCAAGGCCTTGAGCAGTTGCACGAAGATAGAGCCGATCAGGTCGAGAGCGTGGGCGAGCCCGTTGGGGTCGTCGCCGGCCGGGCCTATCGACCGCGCGGCGAAGCCGAGCACCAGCCCGACGGCCATGCCGGCGAGCACCTGGAGGCCGAAGCTGCCGATGAAGCGAGCAGGGGGCTTTGCATCTGCGGCCATGGCGGTTCTTTCGCTGAAGACGACTCCAGGTGGGACCGGCCCGGCAGACTCACAAATCAGATAAACTTAGTCCCGCCCCAGCGCGGCTATGGCGCCGATATGCGGCCGGTGAGGGGCTGTCGGCCGGCGGGATCGTCGAGAACCCGGCCCGGAAGGAACTTGACCGCTGGAACATCGATCCGGTCAACGGATATAGCAGCGTAGCAGGAGCTCCCATGGCCGCACTTTCCATTCTCGATCTGGTCCGCGTGACCGACAATACCGACGCCGGCGCCGCGCTGGACAATGCGCGCGATCTCGCGGTCCATGCCGAAGCATGGGCCTATCGCCGTTTCTGGGTGGCCGAACATCACAATATCGCCGGGATCGCGAGCGCCGCGACCTCGATCGTCATCGCGCATGTCGCGGCCGGCACGAAGACCATCCGGGTCGGCGCGGGTGGGATCATGCTGCCCAATCATTCGCCGCTGATCATCGCCGAGCAGTTCGGCACCCTGGCGCGGCTCCACCCCGGGCGGATCGACCTCGGCCTCGGCCGGGCGCCGGGCACCGACCAACTGACGATTCGCGCGCTGCGCCGGCGGCACGATGCCGATCGCTTTCCCGAGGATGTGCTCGAGTTGCAGCATTATTTCGAGGAGGCGCGGCCGGACCAGACCGTCCAGGCGGTGCCGGCGGCCGGTACGCGCGTGCCCTTGTGGATCCTCGGCTCGAGCACCTTCGGCGCGCAGCTCGCCGCCGAGTTCGGCCTCCCCTACGCCTTTGCCTCCCACTTCGCGCCGCAGCAGCTGCTCCCGGCGCTGCGCATCTACCGCGAACGCTTCAAGCCGTCGCAACAGCTCGATCGGCCCTATATGATGGTCGGCGTGAACATCATCGCGGCGGACAGCGATCGGGAGGCGCGGCGGCTGGCGACGACCCAGCAGATGTCCTTTGCCAACATCTTCCGGGGGGCGCGAACGCTGAGCCAGCCTCCGATCGACGACATCGACAGCTATTGGTCGCCGGCCGAGCGCTACCAGGCGATGCAGATGCTCGAGCGATCGATCGTCGGCTCTCCCCGCAGCGTCGCGGCCGGCATCGAGAGGCTCGTCGCGGAAACCGGCGCGGACGAGCTCATGATCGTGTCGGACGTCTACGATCATCAGCAGCGGCTGCGTTCTTACGAACTGATCGCAGCCGCCGCGGGGAAGCGGGCCGAGATGACCACGGCGTGAAGGTCAGGAATAGCGTTCCTCGGCCCAGGGGTCGCCGCGCATATGGTAGCCGTTGACCTCCCAGAAGCCCGCCTTGTCGGCGCCGAGGAAGTCGATCCCGCCGAGCCACTTGGCGCTCTTCCAGAAATAGAGATGCGGGATCACCAGCCGAACCGGGCCGCCATGCTCGCGGGGGAGCGGCTTGCCCTGCCAGCTGTGGACGAGGATCGCCTCGGGGGCGGCGAAATCGGCGAGCGGCACGTTGGTGGTGTAGCCGTCATAGCCATACAGCATAAGGAAGGCCGCTTCGCCGCGCGGCATCACCAGATCCAGCAGGTGGCGGGTCGCGACGCCGGTCCAGTCGTTGTCGTATCGCGACCATGACGTGACGCAGTGGATGTCGGAACGGGCCTGCGTCTGAGGGAGCGCCATGAAAGTGGTCCAGTCGAGCGTCACGGGCCGCTGGACCATTCCGCCGATCTTGAGCTTCCACCGCTGGGGCGCGATGTCGGGCTGGCGGCCGAGATCGAGGACCGGCCAGTCGCGGACGATGTGCTGGCCCGGCGGCAGGCGTTCGCTTTCGGCTCGTGCGGTTCGTCCGGTGATGAACTTCTGCTCGCCTGCCCAGCGTTGCTTCGAGCGGGTGAGCTTGGTTTCCGGCGGAATATCATCACCGTCCATCGATCCGTCCCGACGTCCGAGGCCGTCTCCCTCTCCCGCACACCAAAGAGAGCGAAGAGGGACGGCGCCAGCTTACGCCCGCACTTGCCCCGTACCCCTCACCAGCCACTTGTAAGTGGTCAGCCCTTCGAGCGCGACCGGCCCGCGTGCATGCAGCCGGCCGGTCGAAATCCCGATTTCCGCCCCCAGGCCGAACTCGCCGCCATCGGCGAACTGCGTCGACGCGTTGTGCATGACGATGGCACTGTCGACTCCTGCCAGGAACCGGTCGGCGGTGGGCTGGTCTTCGGTGATGATCGCGTCCGTGTGATGCGAGCTGTGACGGGCGATGTGCGCCATGGCCCCTTCGACCCCGCCGACGAGGGCCACCGACACGATGCTGTCGAGATATTCGCAATCCCAGTCGCTGTCCGAAGCCGGCATGATCCTGGCGTCCAGCGCCTGCGTGCCCGCATCGCCTCGCACTTCGCAGCCGGCCTCGACCAGCGCCGACAGGATCGGCTCGGGCGCGGCATAGGCCTTGTCGATCAGCAGCGTCTCGGTCGCGCCGCAGACGCCGGTGCGGCGCATCTTGGCGTTGAGCGTGAGCGGAAGCGCCTTGGCCGGATCAGCCGCGCGGTCGATATAGAGATGGACGATGCCGTCGAGATGGGCGAGCACGGGCACCCGCGCCTCGTCCTGCACGCGCGCGACGAGGCTCTTGCCGCCGCGCGGCACGATGATGTCGATCAGCCCCTGCGCGCGCAGCATCGCGCCGACCGCGGCGCGGTCGGTGACCGGGACCAGCTGGATAGCGTCCCTGGGCAAGCCGGCGGCGGCGACACCCGCGAGCATCGCCGCGTGGATCGCGCGATTGCTGCCCGCCGCTTCGGAACCGCCGCGCAATATGCAGGCGTTGCCCGACATCAGCGACAGCGCGCCCGCATCGGCGGTGACGTTGGGCCGGCTTTCGTAGATGATGCCAATCACACCGAGCGGCACGCGAACGCGCTGGAGCACCAAGCCGTTGGGGCGCCGCGTCTCGTCGATCATCCGGCCCACCGGATCGGGTAAAGCCGCCACCGCCTCGAGCCCGGCGGCCATTGCCTCGATGCGCGAATCATTGAGCGTGAGGCGGTCGATCATCGCCGCCGACAGGCCATCGGCCTCGGCACGCGCCACGTCGGATGCGTTGGCGGCGAGAATGGCGGGTGCTTCGGAGCGGATCGCCCTCGCCGCCTCGGCTAGAGCCCTTGCCTTTTCCGTCGTCGGCGTGCCTGCGAGCGTCAGCGCGGCGGCGCGGGCGCGGGTCCCCATGTCCGCGATCAGGGCGGTGGCGTCGGTCGGGCGGAAGGCAACGGCTTCGGTCATGCGCGCGCCCTAGCATATACACGCGCGCGCCCAAAGCCCGGTGGCGCTCAGCATGGCCCTTTCTTCAGAGGTTCGGAGTTCGGATCCTCTTTCGTCGCAGCGGCTGCTCGAGCTGTCGATGCGGAGGAACCTTTTGACTAGGCGGAAGTCTCCGGTACGCACGCGGGAGGCGATATGGTTCTGATCAACCTCGACAGAAGCCCCATGAGCCTCCAGGAAGCCGCCGACGGTGCAAGTCCAGGCGACCGGATCGTCCTGAGAGATGCTGGCTTCGAATCGGCCCTGCTCAACGTCGATCGTCTGCGCATCGAAGGACCGCCGGCCGCCCACGGCACGATGACGCTCGGCGACGGCGTCCACCGCGCCACCTTCGGAACCCACGACTTTCATTATGTCGCGTCGGGGCCCCCGTTCGATTACACCGAGGGAATCACCTTCGACATCATCGCCAATGACGAGGGCGTCGACGTCGCCTTGTTCGGACTGAACGCCACCTTCCACGGCGGCGCGGGGGACGATCGGTTTCACGTCGAAGCGCCCCCAAGCTTTCTGCTCCTCAACGCGGGGGGATTGAGCGCGACCGCCCGTGGCGACGCCGGCGACGACATATTGTTCATCGACGACTCGACGCTCAATTTGGCGATGACGAACAGTATCGGCGCCGATGGCACGTCGGGAACGATCGAAGGCGGCGACCAGCGGTTCAGTACGAGGGTCGATCAGTTGATCAGCTATGACGGGTTCGAACATCTGCATCTCGTCGGCGGCAGCGCCGGGGACCGGCTGAGCGGCACGGTCAGCAGCGACACGCTTTCGGGCAGCGCGGGCGCCGACATATTGAGCGGCGGCGGAGGGGCGGACCGCCTCTCCGGTGGCGCGGATGCCGACGAGCTTACCGGCGGGGCGGGTCGTGACTGGCTGAGCGGAGGGAGTGGCGCCGATCTCTTCATCTTCGGCGCGGGAGAGAGCGGCCGGGGCGGTCTCAATCGCGATTTCATCGCCGATTTCGAAAGCGGTGTCGATCGGATCGACCTCACCGCCGTCAGCGGCAGCTATAGCCTCATTTCGGTCGGCAACGATGTGCTGATCGATCTCGGCGCCATGCAGATCCAGGTCCGCTTCGCCGCGGGCAGTGACTTCGGCGTGGATGATATCCTCATTTAGGCAGCTTGCACTTGGGCAGCTTGAAGGTGATGAGATCGGCGCAGGGGCGGACCTGAACCGATCCGTCGCTGCCGACAAAGGCGCCATAGGCGGCGCCACGGTCGCACTGCACCACCCACATCTCCATATTCCTGTAGGGACCCTGATAAGCGACGGGCCCGATCCGCTTGCAATATTGGTCGTGGTCGAGCACCGCCCGGCGCATTACCGCGCGTTGCTGAATCGGCGACATCTTCTTGAGCTGATCGCTGAAATTGTTAGGCACGCCGATAGCAAGGGCGGAAGTGGCGGCAAGCGTGGCGGCGGCGAATGTGGCGATGATCTTCATGGGGCTATCATAGACGATCCGGGCCGCGGCGCACAGAGCGACGCTGCGGCCCGGCGGGAACGAACGCCTCTACAACGCGTCGCTGATCTTTCGGCCTGCGACCAGCGCGAGCAGCGCAAAAACGATGAACAGCGCTATGGCGATGAAGAAAAGGATCTTGGCGATGCCGACAAAGGCGCCGCCAACGCCGCCAAAGCCGAGCGCGCCGAGCACGAGCCCGACGACGAGGAAGATGAGCGCCCATTTAAGCATCGGAACCACTCCATTGGGACATCGGGCGATGAACGATGGCGGAGTCGGGAGGTTCCATCGCACCGGCAGGCGTAACGATAGCGGTATCAGTTTTCCCCCGGCGCCCGCGCCTTGATCGCAAGCGCGTGGATCCTGTCGCGCAACAGGTCGCCGAGCGCCGCGTTGACCGCGCGCTGGCGGGTGACGCGGTTCTGCCCGGCGAAGCTGGGGCTTTCGATCTCGACGGTGAAGTGGCTTTCGCCCGATCCGTCATGGCCGCCATGGCCCCGGTGCTTGTCGCTGTCGTTGATCACGGCGAGCCGGGTGGGGGATAGGGCCGCGGTAAGACGGCGGATGATTTCGGAGGCGACAGGGCCGGTGGGAAGTTCGCTCATCGAGACTATATAGGGCGGGGAAAGGGCAAGAGGCGAGATTTGAGCGAAGATTTTGCGGCAAGGCGGGCGCGGACCCGCTTTCATGGGCGAATCGAGGACGCGCAGCGCAGCTGCATGCACCCGGGCTGCAACGAACCGGGCGAGTTCCGCGCGCCTGCCTCGGGCGGCCGGCGGCCGGGGTTCGATGGCCCGGGCGACTGGCGATATTTCTGCCTGGATCACGTCCGCGCATTCAACAGCGGCTATAATTATTTCGACGGGATGAGTCCCGACGAGATCGAGGCGCAGCAGACTCCCTATGCCGGCTGGGAGCGCGAGACGCGGGCCTTTTCGGCCGGCGCCGCGGGCATGCCGCGCTGGGCGGACTTCATCGATCCGCTCGACGCGATCGGCGCGAAATTCGCCCGCACCGTCGATCGTGATCGCAAGGACGGGAAGCCGCTTTCGGAGGGCGATCGCCGCGCGCTCAAGGTGCTGGGATTGGGCCAGGATGCCGATCGCCGCGCGCTCAGGACGCGATATGCCGAGCTTGTGCGCCGCTTTCACCCGGACAAGAATGGCGGCGATCGGAGCCATGAGAAGGCTTTGCAGGACGTGATTTCGGCTTATACGCAGCTGAAAGGCCGTCCCGCCTTCGCATAAGCAACATAGTCGATCCAAAAGGCTTGCCGAATGACCGATCTGCCCAACGTCCAGCCCGACAGTCGCACCGAGACGGTGCTTTCGGCGCCCGACCGGATGGTCAAGGTGCGCGAGGTCTTTGGCGTGGACAGCGACATGGAGGTGCCCGCCTTTTCGGAATCGGACGAGCGGGTGCCCGACCTCGATCCCGCCTATGTGTTCGATCCGGACACGACGCTGGCGATTTGCGCGGGCTTTTCCCACAATCGGCGCGTGATGGTCCAAGGCTATCACGGCACCGGCAAGTCGAGTCATATCGAGCAGGTCGCCGCGCGTCTCAAATGGCCTTGCATCCGGATCAATCTCGATGCCCATATCAGCCGCATCGATCTGGTGGGCCGCGACGCGATCGTGCTGCGCGACGGCCAGCAGGTCACCGAATTCCGCGAAGGCCTGCTGCCCTGGGCGCTGCAGACGCCGACCGCATTGGTGTTCGACGAATATGACGCCGGACGGCCCGACGTGATGTTCGTCATCCAGCGCGTGCTCGAGGCCGAAGGCAAGCTGACCCTGCTCGACCAGAACCGGGTGATCCGTCCGAACCCCTATTTCCGCCTTTTCTCGACCGCGAATACGGTCGGTCTGGGCGACACCAGCGGGCTCTATCATGGGACCCAGCAGATCAACCAGGGCCAGATGGACCGCTGGAACATCGTCGTGACGCTCAACTACCTGCCCGCCGCGACCGAGGCGCAGATCGTGCTCGCCAAATCGGGTGAATATGACATGCCCGATGGCAAGAAGGTCGTGGACAATATGGTCAAGGTGGCCGATTTCACCCGCCAGGGCTTCATGGCCGGCGATATCTCCACGGTGATGAGTCCCCGCACCGTCATCAGTTGGGCCCAGAACGCGCTGATCTTCAACGATGTGGGCTTCGCCTTCCGGCTGACCTTCCTCAACAAGTGCGATGAGAGCGAGCGATCGCTGGTCGCCGAATATTATCAGCGCGTGTTCGGGAAGGACCTGCCGGAGAGCGTCGTCGGAAAAGCATGACGATGGCTCCTCCCCGCCTGCTGCCGCTCGAAGGCGGCTTCAACCTGCGCGACATGGGCGGCTATGCGACCGCCGACGGACGCGTGGTCAGGCATGGCGTGCTGTTCCGCTCGGGCACGATGTCGATGCTGACCGAGGCCGACGAGCGTCATCTTGCCGGGCTCGGCATCGCGACGGTTTGCGACCTCCGGCGCCCCGGCGAGCGCCATCGCGATCCGACCCGCTGGTGCGGACCGGCCGGGGCATTTTATTGGTCGCGGGATTATGAGGAAACGAGCGGCGTGCTCGGCGAGCTGTTGCATGGGTCGGCGCCCACCGCCGAAGGCGTGCGCGCGAGGATGATGGCGCTTTATCCGGAGATTCTGGTCGATCACATGCCGTCCTATCGGTTCCTGTTCGAACGGCTGCTTGGCGGTCACGTGCCGCTGCTGTTCAACTGCTCGGCGGGCAAGGATCGTACCGGCGTCGGCGCGGCCCTGATCCTGGCGGTGCTCGGCGTGCCCCGCGAGACGATCGTGGAGGATTATCTGCTGACCAATGATTGTGCCGATTTCTCGCGGATGATGAAACCCGGGGACCCCGCCATCGAACGCTACCGCGCGGTCGGCGAGGAGGTGCTCGAGCCGCTGCTTGCGGCCGATACCGACTATCTGGAAGCGATGTTCGACAGTCTCGATCGTGATCATGGCGGACTCGATGCCTATCTGCGTGGCATTGGTGTCGACGAGCCGGCCACGGCGCGGCTGCGCGACCTGCTGCTCGCCTGATGGCCGAACAGTCCCCCCTGGAAGCGTTCCGTCTCGTCCTGGGCGGAACCGCCCGGGCGATGGCGCATGAGCCCGAGCTGGAGCTGAGCTTCACCGCGGAGGCACCCTCAGCGTCGCACAAACAGGTCCGCGTGCCGATGCCTTCGCGCAACCTGCCGCCACAGGCTGTCGCCGAGGCGCGCGGCTTCGCCGACAGCTTTGCGCTCCGGATGCGCCATCACGACCAAGCGATCCATGACCGTGCGGCCCCGATCGAGCCGATCGCCCGCGCCGTGCATGATGCCGTGGAGCAGGCCCGGGTCGAGGCAATCGGGGCTCGGTCCATGGCAGGGGTCCGCTCCAATCTCAACCAGGCGCTCGACGTGAGGCTCCGGTCCGATCCGCTGGTTCGCGCGCGGGTGCGCGAGGAGGTGCCGCTCGCCACCGCTGTCGGCCTGATGGTGCGCGAGCGGCTGACCGGTCAGGCGTCGCCTGCCATCGCCGAGGCCGGCCTTTCGTTGGTACGCGACTGGATCGAGAAGAAGGCGGGCAAGGATCTCGATGCGCTCGAACTGGCGTTCGACGATCAGGCCGCGTTCGCCAAGCTCGTCGGACGGCTGCTCGAGGATCTCGATCTGACCGAGGGCGAGCAGGCCCCCGAGGTCGACCCCGAAACCGGCGAGGACGACGAGGGAGAGGACCAGAACGAAGGCCAGGACGAGCAGGACGAAAGCGACGAGTCCGACGGCTCGAGCGATTCGGATCAGGAAAGCCGTGCCGAACAGTCCGACGGCGGCGACGACGACGGCGAACAGCGCCAGCTGGACGATGACGGATCGGCCGACTCGGAAAGCGAGCTGGGAGAGGATGGTGAGGAAGGCATGATGCCGGTGCGACCCAACCGGCCGCTGTCGGACATGCCCCCCAGCTTCGATTATCACACCTACACCAGCCAATATGACGAAGAGATCGCCGCCGCCGAGCTGTGTGACGAGGAAGAGCTGACGCGGCTGCGCGCCTATCTCGACCAACAACTCGTCCATCTGCAGGGCGCGGTGACCAAGCTGGCCAACCGGCTGCAGCGACGGCTGATGGCGCAGCAGAATCGCAGCTGGGACTTTGACCAGGAGGAAGGGTTGCTTGATGCCGCGCGGCTCGCCCGTGTCGTCATCAACCCCGCTCATTCACTGAGCTACAAGATCGAGCGCGACGTCGATTTCCGCGACACCGTGGTCACCCTGCTGATCGACAATTCGGGGTCGATGCGCGGGCGCCCGATCTCGATCGCGGCGATCTGCGCCGACATTCTCGCCCGCACGCTCGAGCGTTGCGGGGTCAAGACCGAGATATTGGGCTTCACCACCCGCGCCTGGAAAGGCGGCCAATCACGCGAGGCGTGGCTCGCGGCGGGCCGGCCGGCCGCGCCGGGACGGCTCAACGATCTGCGTCACATCCTTTACAAAAAGGCTGACGAACCCTGGCGGCGCGCGCGCAAGTCGCTGGGCCTGATGATGCGCGAAGGGCTGCTCAAGGAGAATATCGACGGTGAGGCGCTGCTTTGGGCGCACAATCGGATGATAGGCCGGCGCGAGGAGCGCAAGATCTTGATGGTGATATCGGACGGCGCGCCGGTCGACGATTCGACGCTGTCGGTGAACAACGGCTCCTATCTCGAGCGTCATCTGCGCCAGGTGATCGGCTGGATCGAGAGCCGCTCGCCGATCGAACTGATCGCAATCGGCATCGGACATGACGTGACGCGCTACTATCAGCGGGCGGTGACGATCATGGACGTCGAGCAGCTCGGCGGGACGATGGTCGAGCAATTGGCCGGTCTGTTCGACATCGAAACCAGGTAGCGGAGCCTCCTGAAGAGGGTCGAAGAGACAAGCGCGCGCCGCGCGTCCGAGCGCTGGCGGCGAAGCCAAAAAGTGGAGGGTCGCCGGCTCCTCCAGAGAACCTGCGACCCTCCTCCCCACAACGCCACGCGGGGAACTGGTCAGACGTTGAAACTTGTCAGCAGTCCCGGTCGATCGCCCGCCCGGCGAGCGCGCCTACGCCCGCACCGAGGATGGCGCCGGTGGTGCCGTCGCCGCGGTCATAGCGGCCGTTGCCGATCTCATTGCCGAGCAGGCCGCCGGCAATGGCGCCGAGGATAGTGCCGCCGGTGCCCTTGTCGCGGCAGCGGCCGCGATAATAGCCGCGTCCGCCATAATAACGGTCACCACGGTAATAACGGTCACCACGGTAATAACGGTCGCCGCGGTAGTAGCGGTCGCCGCGGCCATAATAGCCACGGTCGTGGCGGACATGCTCGAAACCGCCGCGGCCATAATATTGAGCCTGTGCCGCAACGGGGATCACCGCGGTAAGGGCAACCGCGGTAGCCGCTGCAGCCGTCAGAAATTTACGCAACATGACTACCTCCTTGTCTCAACCGCGCGTCCCGCCGAGCGGAACTTCTAGGGCCGCCCGGCCCGATCGATGACGCCCTTATTCCACGAGTCGCGTGAGCGGCGGCTGAACATGGCTGTTGGCGGATGTTCATCTTGGCAGGTGCCCGGGTCGTGGAGCGGCAAGAGCAAAGTCCTTGGGATTCCGCGCTGCAGCGGCTATCGGCGCGGTGATGAAGAGGGCGCTGGCTGCATTGCTGTTCTGCCTGGTGCCGGGCTCGGCGGGCTATCCGCAAGCCGCCAACATCCCCGTGATCGCGACGCGGGTGCCGATCGATCCCGACGATCCCGCGCATCTGGATATTGGGCGGCTGCGCTATCTTGGCGGCTGGCAGCTCACCAGCCGGCAGGGCAACTTTGGCGGCTATTCGTCACTTGCGGTGGACGGCGACCTGTTTCTCGCGCTGGCGGACACCGGCGATTACATGCGCTTCCGAATGGCCGCCCCGGGGGTGATCAGCGAGAGCCGGTTCGGGACGCTGCCGGTCTTGCCGGGCCCCGGCGGCGGCCGCAGCGATCGCGATTCGGAGTCGATGGCGATGGGGCCCGAAGGCGACATCTGGGTCGGCTTCGAACATCACAATGCAATCCTGCGCTATGGGCGAGACTTCGCTCAGCCGACCTCGACGGCCCGGCCGCCGGCGATGAGGCAATGGTCGGGAAATTCGGGCCCCGAGGCGATGGCGCGGCTCGACGGGGGGCGATTCGTGGTGTTCGCGGAGGGCAAGGCCATCGCTCCGCACGTCCTCGCGGCCCTGATGTTTCCGGGCGATCCGACCAATAGCGACAACGTTCCGTTCGCGTTCGGCTATCGGCCACCGCCTGGTTATGTGCCGACCGACGCGCAGCAATTGCCCGATGGGCGGGTCGTCGTGCTCAACCGGCATTTCGGCATCATGGACGGCTTCTGGGCGGCGGTGACGATCGTCGATACCGGTGCGATCAAGCCGGGAGCGGTGGTGTCGGGCGAACTGATCGCCGAACTCAAGCCGCCGCTCAACATCGACAATATGGAGGGAATCAGCGTCACGCGCGAAGGCGAGCGGACGGTCCTCTGGATGATTTCGGACGACAATCAGGTGCCGATCGAGCGGACTCTGTTGCTGAAATTCGAACTGAAAGACGCCCGGTGACGGCGCAAAAAAGCCGGGCCGCGTAGCGGTCCGGCCTTGTGGTTCCACCCCACCGGAGCGGGGGTCAATCAGGCTGCGACGGCCTGCTTCCTGGCGATCTCGCGCTTCAGCCGGCGCGCGCGCAGCGACAGATCGCCGTCCGAGGTCTTGAGCAGCCAATTGTCGAGGCCGCCGACATGCTCGACAGAACGCAGGCCGTGAGTCGAAACCTTGAGCCTGACTCCCTTGCCGAGCGCATCGGAGATCAGCGTGACGTTCTGCAGGTTGGGCAGAAAGGTCCGCTTGGTCTTGTTGTTGGCATGGGACACGTTGTGGCCCACTTGGCGGCCCTTGCCGGTCAGCTCGCAGATGCGCGACATTGTACTTCGTCCTGAATGTTCGGGTTGCCCGGAAAGTCGCGGCGGATAGCGGCCCCCAGGAGATTCGTCAACCCGAATGACCGGCGCCCCGCGCGCAGAATGCAACTGTTCCGATGTCAGTTCGTTTTCGAGTGGCCCCAGTTTACAGGCGCAGGAGAAACGAAGTGAACACGTCCAACGAACATTATCGGGAGTATCCCGCGCGCAACAACGGCGCCCGGGTTGGCATAGTCATCGCCGTCATTGCGGTTCTCGCGATCATCGCGGCGTTCGCTTTCGGCCTGATCGATATCGACCAGACGAAGGAAACCAAGCTGCCCGAGGTCGCCGTGGAGGGCGGTCAGGCTCCCGCGTTCGACGTTGACACCGCCAGGGTCGACGTCGGTACCAAGTCGACCGACATCACCGTGCCCAAGGTTGATGTCGGCACCACAAAGGAAGACATCAAGGTGCCGACGGTCAACGTCGACAAGGCCGAATAACCATGATGCGGCAGCAGGAAAGCGCAAGGCCGATATCGCCCTGGGCGGTGGTCGCGGCGATCCTGCTGCCGCCGCTGGGTGTCTTCCTTGCGCGCGGCCTGACCCCTGCGTTTTGGCTGACGGTCGCCGCGACGCTGATCGGCTGGGTGCCAGGCGTCGCACTCGCGCTGCTGCTGCTGCTCATCCCCGAGCGCATCCCCATTCGCTAGCCATCGGCGCTTCCGCCCCGTAGACCGGGGCGATGAGCTTTCCGCTTCCTCGTCCCATGCGTCTTGCGCTCGGCCTCGCCGCCGAGGCCGCGTCGAACGGCGAGGTGCCGGTCGGCGCGGTTGTCATGCGCGGTGACGAGCTGATCGCGGCGGCCGCCAACGCGATGTGCCGCGGCACCGACCCCACCGCCCACGCCGAGATGGAGGCAATTCGCGCCGCCGCGGCCAGGCTGGGGTCGCAGCGGCTCCCGGAATGCGATCTCTATGTCACGCTCGAGCCTTGCTCGATGTGCGCGGGGGCCATCTCGCATGCTCGGCTGCGACGGCTCTACTACGCCGCCGACGATCCCAAGGGCGGGGCTGTGGCGCATGGCCCGCGCTTCTTCACCCAGCCGACCTGTCACCACCGGCCCGAAATCTATGGCGGCATCGGCGAGGCGGAGGCGGCCGCGATGCTTCGCGATTTCTTCGGAAAGCGGCGCTAGCCGCCGACGGCCGTCGGCGGCACTGCGCCAATCGCTTGGCAAGCGCTTCGATTCGCGGCATGAACGCGCCAGCGCCATGCCGCACCCTGCTCTCCTGACCCCGTTTCCCTGGTTCGACCTGGTGATCATCATCGCCCTCGTCGCGCTCAATGGGCTTTTCGCGATGTCCGAGCTCGCGATCGTTTCCGCGCGCAAGGCACGGATGGAGGCGATGGCGCGCACCGGGCGCCGGGGAGCGCGCACCGCGATGGATCTCGCCGCCGACCCTGGCAAGTTCCTGTCGACCGTCCAGATCGGCATAACCCTGATCGGCATCCTCGCGGGCGCCTATTCGGGCGCCAGCCTCGGCGGGCCGGTGGGAGAGCGGCTGCAACTGCTCGGTATTTCCGCCGCCACCGCGCCGGAGATCGGCTTCGGGCTGGTCATCGCGGTGACCACCTTCGCCTCCCTGATCATCGGCGAACTGGTGCCCAAGCAGTTCGCCCTCCGCTCCCCCGAGCCGATCGCGGCGGTGATGGCGATACCGATGCTATGGCTGTCGCGGCTGACCGCGCCGCTCGTATGGCTGCTGGACCAGACCAGCGCGCTGATCTTCCGCCTGCTCGGACTCGCGCGCGAGAACGAGAGCCAGGTCACCGCCGAGGAACTGCATCTGATCGTCGCCGAAGCCTCATCAGCGGGGGTGATCGAGGAAAGCGAGCGGGCGATCATCTCGGGCGTGGTGCGTCTGGCCGACCGCCCGGTGCGCGAGGTGATGACTCCCCGAACCGACGTCGAGTGGATCGATATCAATGCCGATCCACAAGCGATCCGCGCGCAGATCGCGGAATTGCCCCACACCAGGATGCCGGTGGCCGATGGATCGGTCGATCAGATCATCGGCGTGGTCCATTCGCGCGATCTGGTCCGCGTCCTGATTCATGGCGGCGAGATCGATCTGCGCGCGATTATGCTCAAGGGGATCTTCATTCCCGATCATGTCGATGCCATGGACGCCCTCAAGGCCTTGCGCGAGGCCGAGGTGCCGATGGCGTTCATCCATGACGAATATGGCCATTTCGAAGGGCTGGTTGCGCCGGCCAATCTGCTCGCCGCGATCGCCGGCGAATTCGCCTCCGATCAGGGCGACGACAGCGATCCGGCCTTTGTCGAGCGCGAGGATGGCAGCTGGCTGATATCGGGCACGGCGGCGGCCGACGCGATGGCCGACCGGCTGGGAATCTCGCTGCCCGAGGATCGCGATTTCGCCACTACCGCGGGCTTCGCGCTATGGCGGCTCAAGCACCTTCCGACCACCGGCGAGTCGTTCAGGCACAAGGGCTGGCGCTTCGAGGTGGTCGATATGGACGGCCGTCGCATCGATAAACTGCTCGCTTCCGTGACTGAAAGAGCCGACTGAGGGGCGAAAGTTCCCGCCATGTACCGCTCTCACGGAGCAACTTGTCGAAAAAAATGTTCCGAAATTGGTTCGGGCCCCGTTTTTTCCAGTTTTCGCGCCAGTTTCCAATTGCCCCGGTCGAAAACGCCGCGCACAAGAGGCGCCTTGCGCCGCCCACGCGGGGCAAAGCCAGTTTTATCAAGCAAGACCAGGAGTGATCATGAACACTGCCGACATCGCGGGCATTGTCGCCGCCGAACAGGGGATCGACAAGGCCGCCGCCAAGCGCGTCATCGATGCCACCCTCAAGGCGATTACCGACGCCGCCAAGAAGGGTGAGGAAGTTTCGCTGCCGGGCTTCGGCAAGTTCAAGGTCGCCAATCGCCCGGCCCGCGAAGGCCGCAATCCGGCGACCGGCGCGACCCTCACGATCGCCGCGTCGAAGAAGGTTTCCTTCACGCCGGCGAAGGCGCTCAAGGATTCCTTGAACGGCTGATTCGGCGGGCGGCGTCTCCAGTCGCCGCCTCATCGGAGATCAGCAGGGGCGGCAGCAATGCCGCCCCCCTTTTTTGGCGGCTCACTCCTGCGTTAGGGGGGCGATTATCACCTCCGGCTGGGGCACCCCATCTCCGATCAGACGTTCTCTCCGTCTCGCGCCCGCCGGGGGCGTCGAGCCAGGAGAGTGAAATGAACCACGTTGCCAAGGTCATTGAAGTTATCGGCACCTCCGAGACCGGCGTCGAAGACGCGATCCGCGGCGCCATCGCGCGGGCCAGCAAGACGATTGAAAATCTGCAGTGGTTCGAGGTGACCGAAATCCGCGGCGCACTTGCGGGTGCCGACATCGAGCGATTTCAGGTCATGCTGAAAATCGGCTTCGCGCTGAACGACGGCTGATCCGCGCGAGCGGCCGAATCTCAATCATGGTCGTCGTCGCGATAGCGGCGGCGGTCGTCGCGGTATCCGTTCCCGCCGTCATAGCCGCTGTACCGGCGGCTGGGCCGGTCGTCGCGAGAGATCTTTCGGTGGATGTAACGCCGGCAATAGCCATAATCGCAATAGCTGTCGATCACGCGCTCGCGTACGACGCCGTTGTTGGAAGAGCTGTTCGAGTTCGTGTTGGACGACTGGCTTCCCGCCTGCGCGGCGCTCGCGACGAAGGCCGCCGACACAAATATCATCAAGCGGATAAACATGGCTCGTCTCCCGCAGTTCACCGGAATTATTGCTGAAGCGCGGAATATGGTCGATGAACAGAAGCGGGGGCCTGAACGCGGCAACCTCGATTGGCCCGGTTAAAGCGGCATCTCGTCTCAACGGAGGCGGTCGTTCGTCGATCGGGAGCCTCGGCGCGGGTGGTGGAGCTGAGGGGAATCGAACCCCTGACCTCTGCAGTGCGATTGCAGCGCTCTCCCATCTGAGCTACAGCCCCGCACGCCGGGCGCTCCCTCTAGCCGCAGCACCGACGGGATGCAACAGCGCAGAATCGCGCTACGGTCAAATCGCTCGACGAGCGTTTCGGCGGCGACCAACCGTCCGCCTATAATCGTCCCCTGCTGACCTCATGATTCGGAACAGGTCACTGTATATCGGCGTTTTTCCTCCACCTTGGCCGGGCGCCGCGCAGATGCGGACGACCGGCGGAAACCATGTCCAAAAGCAGGAGGATATCATGGGTTATGAGCGCAGCACCGGCCGCGATTATCGCGACGATCGCGATCGCGGCTACAGCGCGCGGGGGCGCGACGACTATCGCGGCCCGGATTACCGTGATCGCGATTTGCGGGATCGCGAGCGCAGCTACGGGCGCTCGTCGGATTATGACGATGGCCGGGGATTTTTCGATCGGGCTGGTGACGAGGTGAGGTCCTGGTTCGGCGACGAAGAAGCCGACCGCCGCCGCCGGTGGGACGAACGCCTGCGCGAGCGTGATGAAGAGCGCCGCTATGGCGATGGCGGGCGCTTCGCGGAGGGCCCCGGCGGGCGCACGGGGGGCTATAGCTCGCCAGCCTCAGTCGGCTATTCCGCTGGTAATCCGGAATATGGCGCCGGCCGCGGTGCCGGCGCCACGATGAACTACGGCCTCGGTGCGGCACCCGATCATGATGGTTGGGGTCTCGATCCCAATTACCGCGCTTGGCGCCGCCGCCAGATGGAAGCGCTCGACCGGGATTATGAGGAATATCGCCGCGAGAACGAGAACCGCTTCCACAATGAGTTCGGCGGCTGGCGCAGCAACCGCGAAAACCAGCGCCAGGCCCTCCGACAGGCACAGGAGGGCCAGGAGGTGCTCGGTTCGGACGGAGCCCATATCGGCACGGTCGATCATGTCCGCGGCGACCGCATCCTGCTTACCAAGAGCGACAAGGATGCTGGCGGACGCCATCACTCGATCCCTTCCGCCTGGATTGTCGACGTCAGCGACAAGGTGCGGATCAACCGCACCGCCGCCCAGGCGCAGGCGGCGTGGAAGGACGAGGAAGACAGCGAAGGGCCGCACAACCTGAACCGGGCCTTCTCCGGCACTTATTGATCGATCAACATCGATCGCGGGAGGGGTCGGTCGCTAGACCGGCCCCTTTTTTTCGTAAGCCGCCCCATCGCTCTTGATGCGGTGCAGCATCGCGACCAGAATGAGAGCTCCGTTCTGATTGCATCTAGGCGCCGGAGAAGACCGCCATGTTCCTCAAGGGCAAGACCGCACTGATCACCGGCTCGACCTCGGGCATCGGCCTGGCCTATGCCAAGGCGCTGGCCGGGGCGGGCGCCAATATCGTGATCAACGGCTTCGGCGACGCGGCGGCGATCGAGGCGGAACGTTCGGGTCTCGAAGCGCTGAGCGGCGCGCGGGCGCTCCATTGCGGCCATGATCTGTCGAAGTCCGACCAGATCCAGGCAATGATGGTGGAGGCCGCCGCGGCGTTCGGCGGGGTCGATATCCTGATCAACAATGCCGGCGTGCAGCATGTCGCCCCGATCGAGGACTTTCCCGTCGACAAGTGGGATCTGATCATCGCGCTCAACCTGACGAGCGCGTTCCATACCAGTCGGCTCGCTCTGCCCTGGATGAAGGCGCGTAAATGGGGCCGGATCATCCAGACCGCCTCTGCCCACTCGCTGACCGCCTCTCCCTTCAAGTCGGCCTATGTCACCGCCAAGCACGGGTTGGCGGGGCTTACCAAGACGATCGCGCTCGAGGCGGCGACCTTCGGCATCACCGCCAACTGCATCAGCCCCGGCTATGTCTGGACATCTCTGGTCGAAAAGCAGATTCCCGACACCATGAAGGCGCGCGGCATGACCAAGGAGCAGGTGATGAACGACGTCCTGCTCGCCGGACAGCCGACCAAGCAGTTCGTCACTGTCGACCAGGTCGCGGCGATGGCGCTCTATCTGTGCCGCGACGAGGCGGCGTCGATCACCGGCGCCAACATATCGATCGACGGCGGCTGGACCGCGCAATAGCGCGGGCTGCTTGCCAAGCCGGGCGGGGGCGGGCAGGCTGGGCTTTTCGAGGCGTGAGGAGACGATCGCTTGCCCTTTTCGAGAGTCGCCCCCGCTTTGGCGATGCTGCTGATCCTGGCGGCCTGCGGCGCGAAGACGCTCGAACCCAGGCAGCACAAGCCGCGCTCCAACGACTGGCGCGAGATCGTCAGCCAGGCGGATCGCGATCGGCTGGCGCGCTGGCGGAGCGCATGGATGGCTGGCCTCGAAAAGGCCAAGGCTGCGGGCAATGGCCCCCGGATCGCGGCGCAGGGCGCGCTGCTCAAGCCCGATCTCGCGCTCGACGATCCGCTGCCACCCCCCGGCGACTATAGCTGCCGCGTCTTCAAGATGGGGGCCCAGGCCAGGGGCCTGCTCGATTATGTCGCCTATCCGGCCTTCACCTGCCGCGTGACGGCCGAGCAGGGGCGGCTCCATTTCGCCAAGATCGACGGGTCGCAACGGCCTGTCGGCGATATCTATCCCGATGAAGGACAGCGGATGATCTTCCTCGGTACCATGACCCTCGGCGATGAGGCGCGGCCTCTGCCCTATGGCCGGGACGCCGAGCGGGACATGGCCGGGATCGTCGAGCGGGTGGGGTCGCGCCGTTGGCGGATCGCCTTTCCCTATCCGCATTGGGAATCGACGATAGATATTTTCGAACTGGTACCGAAGGGGCTAGGATGAAAGCCGCGGTACGGATGATCGCCCTCATGGCGGCGCTCACGGCTGCGCCATCACGCGCCGATCCGCTGGCCAAGGCGGTCGCGGCCGACATGCCGAGCCTGATCGCCATCTACCGCGACCTCCATAGCCATCCCGAGCTTAGCGGCAAGGAAGTGCGCAGCGCCGCGATCATGGCGGCCGAGGTGAAGAAGCTCGGGTTCGACGTGACCACCGGGGTCGGCGGCACTGGGCTGGTGGCGGTGATGAAGAACGGTCCCGGCCCGGTGCTGATGCTGCGTGCCGACATGGACGCGTTGCCGGTGACCGAACGGACCGGCCTGGCCCATGCGAGCCGGACGCCTGGCCTCATGCATGCCTGCGGACACGACACGCACATGACCGGCTGGATCGGCACCGCCCGGCGGCTGGCCGCGCTGAAGGCGAGCTGGTCGGGCACGCTGGTGATGATCGGCCAGCCCGCCGAAGAGATCGGATCGGGTGCACGGGCGATGCTGAAGGACGGACTCTACAAGCGCTTTCCCAAGCCGGGCACCGTGATCGCCTTCCATGACTCGGCGAGCCTGCCGGCGGGTATGATCGGCTATGTCGACGGCTACACCATGGCCAATGTCGACTCGGTCGACATCGTGGTGAAGGGCATCGGCGGGCATGGGGCCTATCCCCACCTGGCCAAGGACCCGATCGTCACCGCGTCGCGCATCGTCTCCACCCTTCAGACCCTGGTCTCGCGTGAGATCGATCCGCTCGAATCGGGCGTCGTCACCGTCGGCAGCTTCCAGGCGGGCACCAAGCACAACATCATCCCGCCCGAGGCGAAGCTCCAGATAACTGTTCGATCCTACAAGCCCGAGGTGCGGCGCCATCTGCTCGATGGCGTCGCTCGTATCGCCAGGGGCGAGGGCATCGCTGCGGGCATGGCCGAGGATGCTCTACCGGTCGTGACCCATCAGGACCAGCGCACGCCGGCGACGTTCAACACCCATCAGCTCACGACGACGATGGCCGCCATGTTCACGCGGCGCTTCGGCAACGAGCGGGTGACCGAGGTGAAGCCGCAGATGGGCGGCGAGGACTTCAGCGAATATTATCTGGCCGACAAGTCGATCCAGACGATGCTCTTCTGGGTCGGCGGCGTTCCCAAGGACCAATGGGAGGCCGCGAAGGGCGACATCACCCAATTGCCGTCGATCCACAGCCCCCTCTGGGCGCCCGATGCGGAAACGGTGATCTCGACCGCGGTGGAGGCGATGACGGCGGCGGCGCTGACGATCTTGAGGAAATAATCATCCCTTCCCCGGCTACGGGTCTGGCCTAGATGTTCAGTCCCCGGAGTTTGATGGCGCGGGTTTGAAGTGAGCCGCTGGGGTTCTTTTGTATTGACGCTGGCCTTGCCGCCGGTGCTGATGATAATATCCAGATCGACAAAGAGGGGCAGCCCGCCCGCGGGAGAGGATGAAATCGATGCCGCCGGCTTGTTGAGCCCGAGCCTGCCCAGGGGAGGAAAAGGCGAGTCGCCGGTTCGATCGTCCGCGGAACACGGCCCGGCTCGGACGGCACGGCGGCGAGGACGGGTCGATCCGGTCTTGATAAAGATACAAGCTTGAGAGGGATGCCGAGTGACGATTGAGACGGAGGTGTTGATCATCGGTGCGGGCGCGGCAGGCGGCGTCGCCGCGCGGACTCTCGCCACGGCAGGGCTGCGGGTACTCTGCCTCGAGCAGGGGGAATGGCCCGACGACGCCAAATATGTCGGGCGCCGGGCCGAATGGGAAGTGCTGGCGGAGCGCCGCTGGAATCCCAATCCCAACCTCCGCCTGACCGAGAGCGACTATCCGCTCGACGTCTCCGAATGCGATGTTCAGCCGTTGATGTACAATGCCGTCGGCGGCTCGACGATCCTCTGGGCGGCGGTGTGGCACAGGCTCACCCCGTCGGATTTCCGCGTGAAATCTCTGGACGGCGTCGGGGCGGACTGGCCGCTTTCCTATGACGAGCTGGCGCCCTTCTATGATCGGATCGAGGAGGAGATGGGCGTGTCGGGGCTGGACGGCGACCCTGCCTATCCGCCGCACGCCCCCTATCCGCTGCCGCCGTTCCCGCTGGACAAGGGCGCGGAGAAGATGGCGCGGGGGTTCAACAAGCTCGGCTGGCACTGGTGGCCGGGCAGCAACGCGATACCGACGCGCGACTATCGCGGCCGCAATGCGTGCGTCCGGCGCGGCACCTGCATGATCGGATGTGCTGACGGCGCCAAGGCCTCGACCAACCTGACCCACTGGCCCGACGCCCTCGCCCATGGCGCGCAGGTCATCACGGGCGCTCGCGTCGCCGAGGTCACCGTCGACGAGGCCGGCCGCGCTTCGGGCGCCGTCTACATCGATCGCGGCGGCGAGACATGCCGGGTGCGGGCGCAGGTCGTCATCCTCTGCGCCAGCGGTGTCGGCACCCCGCGCATTCTGCAGATGTCGCGGTCGAAGCGGTTTCCGAATGGCCTCGCCAACTCCTCCGGGCTGGTCGGGCGCGGGCTGATGGTGCATCCGACGGGCGCGATCAGCGGGATGTTCGACGAGCCTCTGGAATCCTGGTCCGGCCCACAGGGACACCTTCTCTACAGTATGGAATTCTACAATAGCGACACATCGCGCGGGTTCGTGCGGGGAAGCAAGTGGAGCCTTCTGTCGCACGCCGGGCCGCTGGCGTCGGCGCTGTCGATGAACTACGGCGCGTCGCTGCACGCCTCGCAGGCGGCGAGCTTCGGGCGGATGCAGACGCTGGCGATCTTCGCGGAGGATCTGCCCGACGATAGCAATCGCGTGCTCCTCGATGACGTGCTGACCGATTCGGACGGGCTGCCGGCGCCGAAACTGGTGTACCGCATCGGCGACAACACACGGAAGCTGCTCGAATTCAACGCCGCGCGCGCCAGGGAGGTGTTTCGCGCCGCCGGTGCCGTGAAGGTGGGAGGCGTGTCGATGAACCCGGACGGGAGCGGCGCGCATCTGACCGGCACGGCCCGCATGGGCGTCGATCCCGAACGGTCCGTCGTCGATCGCTGGGGCCGGAGCCACGACGTTCCCAATCTCTACATCTGGGACGGCAGCATCTTCCCGACCGCCGGCGCGGTGAACCCCACCGCGACGATCTTCGCCATGGCCCTGCGCTGCGCCTTGCGGCTGTCGGAAGAACGACGCGAGCAGGAGATCGCGGCATGAGCGGCCGGATCGGCGAGCAGGATCGCGACTGTTTCGCGCGGCTGGTGGAGGTCTTGTTGCCGGAGGGCTCGGGAATGCCGGCCGGAGCGTCTGTAGACGTCGCCGGCACGGGGCTCGACCAGGTGCTCGACCTTCGGCCGGACCTGACGCCCGATCTCCTGGCCGCGTTGCGCGGGATACGCGGGCTTGCGCCCGAGGAAGCCGTCGTTCGCCTGCAAGGCGAGGGCGGCGACAGCTGGAGAGCTGTTCGCGTGGCAGCGTTTGGGGCTTATTATAACAGCCCGGCATTGCGGGAACGGCTCGGCTATGCGGGGCAGACCGCCAGGGCGATCGAACATGATCCGGTTTCGGAACAGGGGATGCGCGATCTACTGGCTCCCGTGCTGGCCCGGCCGCCGATGTGGCGCTCCGCCCCGCGATGACTGGGCAGGCTCCCTGCGCCCCCCGGTGCGCTCGTCGCACGTTGAAGCCGCACCGCGCCGGACTGGCGGCTCTCCCTGGATCTAGCCGGCCAGCGTGTCGGAGATGATCGCCGCCAGCTGTTCGAGCCGATAGGGTTTGGAGATCACCGGCGCGTCGGTGAAGCCGCAGCCGTGAGGCAGCCCGCCATAACCGGTCGCGAAGATGAAGCGCTTGCCGGTGTCGCGCAGGCGCTGCGCGACGGGCAGGCTGGTCTCGTCCTTCAGGTTGAGATCTAGCAGGGCGATATCGAAATCGGTATCCTCGGCGCGCGCCAGCGCCTCGGCTACCGTTGATGCCACCGCCGCGGTCTTGCAGCCGATCTCATCGAGCATATCCTCGGCGGTCATCGCGATGATCGTGTCATCTTCCACGATCAAAACCCGCGTTCCAGCTGGGGGTTGGCTCACTAATATATTTCCTCGGCAGCACCCCGGACGGCATCTGATGGCGTAATATTCCGTGGCGCGCAATTGAACTTCGTGGTGAATCGATCGCGCGTGGCCTTTCCCCCGCCCGCGTCATGGATTTGCGCCCGCCAGGACCAGCCTGGCGGGCGCTTCTCTTCCTCCCCAGGAAAAGATCGGCAGCCGCGCCTCTTACAACCGTGCGTGGTTCGGAATTCGCGGCAATCGGCTTTCGCGGCTCATATAAGGGAGAAATTCGAATGGCCTCCATTGGCGGGGGTCCTATTTTCATGTGCGGCTGTTGTGTCGTTCACTCTAAATAGTGTAATCTTGTAAGATCCTTACTTGAGGCATTTACATGACCAAACAGGGCATATTGGCCGGCCCCCGGATCAGGCGGCTGCGGCGCGATCAGGCGCTGACCCAGCAGGTGATGGCGGAAATGCTTGGTATCTCGGATAGTTACCTGGCGCTCATCGAGGGCAATCGCCGCCCTTTGACGGCCGGGCTGATCCTGCGCCTTGCCGAACTGTTCGACTTCGATATCCGAAGCCTCAGCCAGCAGGAGCCGGGCGGTGGCGCGGCGGCGATGCGGCGGCGGCTGTCGGATCCGCTGTTCGCCGACATCTCGGTCGATCGCGCCGAGCTGGAAGCGTGGCTCGACAATGCTCCAGCCGCCGCCGAGGCATTTGCCCGATTGTTCGATCGCTGGCGCGAAGGCGGGGGTCCGGGCAGTGACGCCGTCCCGGGACCGGTCGGCGCGGTTCGCCGCGAAATCGAGCGCTGGCGCAACCATTTCGCCGATCTCGACGCCCATGCCGAGGCGCTCGCGGACGAACTGCGGATCGGCGCGGGTGATCTGTACGGGGCGATCGCCGAGCGGTTGCGGATCAAGCACCAGCTCACCATCCGGATTTTGCCCTTCGACGTGATGCCCGACCGGCTCCGCCGGCTTGATCTCCATGCGCGCCAGCTCCAGCTTTCCGAACTGCTCGATCCCGCGGCGCGCAGCTTCCAGGCGGCGTTCCAGCTCGCCCAGATCGAGGCCAGGAGCGAAATTGACGGGCTTGTCGTCGGCGCCGCGTTCGGCGATCGCGCCGCGGAACGGCTCTACCGGCGCCATGTCACCTCCTATTTCGCCGCCGCGCTGATGATGCCCTACGGCCGGTTCCTGCGCGCCTGCGAGACCTCGGGCTACGATATCCAGCTTCTCCAGCGCCGCTTCGGCGCAGGCTATGAACAGGTTGCCCACCGCCTCACCACGCTCCAGCGGGTGGGTGCGCGGGGCCTGCCCTTCTTCATGTTGCGGATCGATCGCGCCGGGCAGCTTTCCAAGGGCTATGCGGGGGCGAGCGGATCGGCGCTGATCGATGCGGTGCATCGTTGCCCGCTCTGGGCGATCCATCACGCCTTCGATCAGCCGGGGCGGCTGATCCGCCAGCTTGCCGAACTGGAGGATGGCTCACGCTGGTTCACGATCGCGGCGTCGGTCCGTCACCATGGCGGTGCCGCGGACGTGCCCGCGGCCGAGCATGTCGTGGCCCTCGGGCTGGCCGCCGAACATGCTTCGGCGCTGGCGATGGCGCGGGGCATCGACTTGGCGGGGCCGGCCGAACGGATCGGTCTCGGCTGCACCCATTGCCAGCGGCCCGACTGCGTCCAGCGTGCGGCGCCGCCGATCGGCCGCGTACTCACGATCAGCGAGCGCGACCGGGGGCTCGCGCCATTCTCATTCGCCGCGGATTGAACTCCTTCATTCTCCCGGTCGGGAGGAACCGCCGCTTACTCCGCCGTCTCGGCTGCCGCGTCCAGCATCGCCATCTGCTCCGGGCTGAGCTTGAGATTCATAGCGCCGATCAGCGATTCGACTTGCTTCGTGCTTGTCGCGCTCGCGATGGGGGCGGTGATGCCGGGCGTGCCGATCAGCCATGCGATCGCGATCTGCGCCTGGCTCGCGCCGCTCTCTGCCGCGACCGCGTCGAGCGCCGCCAGCACTTTTTCGCCGCGCGCATTGAACAAGTTGGCAGTGGCGTAGCCGCGCGATCCCTTTTCGGCCTCTGCGGCCGACCGGTATTTTCCGGTCAGAAAGCCGGCCGCCAGCGCATAATAGGGTGTCACTCCGATATCATGATCGATGCAATATTTGCGGTACTCGGACGGAAACAGTTCCTTCGACATCAAGTTGAAGTGGGGTTGCAGCGCTCCATAGGGCGTGTACCCCTTCGCCCTCGCGATGTGGACCGCCGAGTCCAGGCGTCCCATCGTGAAGTTGGATGCGCCGAGGGCGCGGACCTTGCCGGCTCGGACGAGCTTGTCGAATGCCGCGGCGGTCTCCTCCTGCGGCGTATCCTCGAAATCGAAATGAGCGAGATAGAGATCGATATAGTCGGTCTGCAACCGCTTGAGCGAAAGGTCGACACCGGCGGCGATCGTTTCGCGATCAAGCCCCTTTCTGCCATTGATCTCCTGGACGCCGACCTTGGTCGCGATCTGGACGCTGGCGCGATTACCGCGCGCCTTCATCCATTTGCCGAGAATCGTTTCCGATTCGCCGCCCACGTTGCCGGGGACGAAGGAGGTATAGACGTCGGCGGTGTCGATCATCGTCACGCCGCCGGCGACGAAAGCGTCGAGAATGGCGAAGCTGCTTGGCTCGTCGGCGGTCCAGCCGAAGACGTTGCCGCCGGCGACGAGCGGCGAAACCGACAGGCCGGTGCTTCCCAATCTGCGCAACTCGGTCATGCTACCTGATCCTCCATAGGGTCAAAAGGGCGTGTCGAGGGTGTCATGCCCCTTTTCCTTCAGCTTCTCGATGATCTTCTTGACGTCCTGGCTCGATCCGCGCGGCAGGATCATGACCGCGTCGCGTGTGGCGACGACGATGAGATCGTGAACGCCGGCCGTCGTGACGACCGGCCCTTCGCTGCGGATCAGACAGCCGCTCGTGTCGATCATGACGACGTCGCCCTTGACGACATTGTCCTGCGCGTCCCCCGGCCCCAGCGCGTGAAGCGCATCCCAGCTGCCGACGTCGGACCAGCCCATCTCGACCGGCACCACCGCGACCCGTTCAGCCTTCTCCATCACCGCATAGTCGATCGATTCGGAAGGGCAGGCGAGGAAGGCGTCGCATTCGGGACGCACCATGAGGCCGTCGCGGTGAGCCCGATCGAGCGCCGCTTTCGTGCAAGCGACCATCGCCGGCTCGAATTGCCCGAGCGCCGCCAAATAGGCGTCGGCTCGAAACAGGAAAATGCCGCCGTTCCAGCTGTAATTGCCATCAGCGAGATAGGCGGCGGCGCGTTCGAGATCAGGCTTCTCGACGAAGGCCTCGACCTTATGGACGCCCGGCACAATCGCCTCGCCGCGGCGGATATAGCCGTAGCCCGTCTCGGGCTTGTCGGGAGCGATACCGAAGGTGACGAGCCATCCGTCGCGAACCAGCGGCATCGCCGCCTCGATCGCGGCGTGAAAAGCCGGCACGTCGTCGACGACATGGTCGCTCGGCATCACCAGCAGCGCGGACTGCGGGTCGGCCTCGATCGCGGCGAGCGCGATCGCCGGGGCGGTGTTGCGGCCCGCCGGCTCGAGGATGACCGCCGCCGTCGGACAGTCGCGCATCTGCGCCGCGATCTCCTCGGCATGGAGCGCATTGGTGACGACGATCGCGGGGCCGAACCTCTTCGGATCGGGACAACGCTGCGCCGTCATCTGCAGCATCGTCCGCTCACCGGTCAGCGCGAGCAGCTGCTTCGGCTTTTTCGAGCGCGACAGGGGCCATAGCCGGGTGCCCGAGCCACCCGACAGGATGACCGGCGTTATTAAGGTGGTGGAAATGGCGGGCTCCATGGTCCAGAAGGATCGTGCCGTTATCGGACAGGTGATGGACGGGCGGCAAGGGGGTTTCATGTTTGGGGGTATGAAACCGGCAGTGCGGCGTCGGCGATGATCAGGCTGTTCAAACATTATGTAGCCTATCCCGTGCTGGTGCTGGCCCTGGCCGATCTTGCGGTGCTGCTGTTGGCAGCCGAGGCGGGCTGGATATTGCGCCTGCGCCAGATCGGTATCGACCCGGGCTCGCTCTGGGACCGCGTGCCGCAGCTTTTGACGTTCGCCTTGTCGGTTCAGGCGGCAATGATCGGCGTCGGCGTCTACGCGCCCGAATCGATGCAGACCTTCCGCTTCGCGGCGGCGCGGCTGCTGGTCGCCAGCTCGCTCGGAGTCATCCTGATCTCGGTGCTGCATTTCATCGCGCCCGGCATCACCTTGTGGCGGTCCAATTCGGTCTACTCGATGGTGCTTTCGGTGGTACTGCTGCTGGCCGTGCGGGTGCTGCTCGGCGGATTGGTCAGCGGCGACATGTTCAAGCGGCGGATCCTGCTGCTCGGCGCGGGGCGCCGCGCCAAGCGTGTCGCCGACATGGAGCGCCGCACCGGATCGGGCTTCGTGATCGTCGGCTGCGTCGACATGAAGGATGTGCCGCCGCAGATCGAAACCGCGATCTCGCGCACCGATGTGGAGAGCCTGTCCGGCCTGGTCGAGAAAACCGAGGCGAACGAGGTGGTGCTCGCGCTCGACGAACGGCGCAACACGGTACCGGTCGATGCGCTGCTCCGGCTCAAGACGACCGGCGTTCATGTCACCGACATTTCGGACTTTCTCGAACGCGAGACCGGCCGGATCGACCTCGATACGGTGCGCCCGTCCTGGTTGATCTTTTCCGACGGCTTCTCCTCGGGCCGCCAGCTGTCGATGATCCTCAAGCGAGGTTTCGACGTGGTGGTGAGCGCGCTGCTGCTGACCGTCACCGCGCCGGTCATCCTGATCACCGCGCTGCTCGTCAAACTCGACAGCCCCGGACCAGCCTTCTACCGGCAAACTCGCGTCGGGCGCTATGGCGAGACCTATGAGATATTGAAGCTGCGCTCGATGCGTCAGGATGCCGAGGCCGGCGGATCGGCGATCTGGGCGCAGAAGAGCGATCCGCGCATCACTCGGATCGGCCGGATCATCCGCCTGATCCGGGTCGACGAACTGCCCCAGATGTGGACCGTGTTGAAGGGCGACATGAGTTTTGTCGGCCCGCGACCCGAGCGGCCCGAGTTCGTCGCCGAACTCGAACGACAGATCCCCTTTTATGCCGAGCGGCACATGGTCAAGCCCGGGATCACGGGTTGGGCGCAGATCAATTATCCCTATGGGGCGAGCCTCGACGACGCCCGCCACAAGCTCGAATATGATCTCTACTACACCAAGAATTACAGCCCCTTCCTCGATCTGCTGATCATCCTGCAGACCTTGCGCGTGCTGCTTTGGGCCGAAGGGGCGCGGTAGGCCCGATGGCGCGGGGACTTGAAGCCGCGATGCTCGCCCAGCAGGTGGCGCCGGCCTCTGCCTACACCAGCACCCTCCCGCCCGAGATCGTCCTCGCCGCGATCACCTGGGGCCATGCGCTGGCCGCGCTCATGTTCGCGGCGCTGGTGGGCTGGCAGGCAACCGTCAGGGCGGGCGGCTCGCGCCGCTTCGCGCTGACCGTCGCCTGCGCTTTGACCTCGGCATGGTGCGCGCTGGTGGCGATATCCGGCGCTGGCGGCGTTTCGTCGAGCGTGGTCAAGAGTCTCGCCGATGCCGCCTGGCTGGGCTTTCTGTTCGCATTGCAGCCGCCGCTCTCCGCACGGGATCGCCGCCCGGTGATTCTCGGCATCTATGCGCTGCTCGGCAGCCTGATCCTCGCGGCCGTGATCATCAAGGCGCTGCCGCTGCTGTTCTCGGGCAGCCCGCGGATCCAGGAAACGCTGTTCCTGTCGGGGCAGGCGATCCGCATCGCGATCGCGATCGGCGCGCTCTGCCTGCTCCACAATATCTACACCGCGGCCTCGCCCGAGGCGCGCTGGGGGCTCGGTTCGCCGATGCTGGCGCTCACGGTAATGTGGGGATTCGATCTCAATCTCGCGACGGTCGCCTATCTGATCAACGGCTGGCCGATGGGCCTGTTCGGGCTGCGGGGCATGGTCTTGGTGCTGATCGCGCCCATGTTGGTCACCGTCAGCCGTCTCGCCACGCTCGATCAAATGCGCACCTCGCGCAGCGCCCGCTTCCAGACCATGACTCTCGTGGTCAGCGGCGCCTATCTAGCGGGGATGGTGTTGATCGCGCGCCTGTTTGCGATCGGCGGCCATCAGGAGCGGTTGCCGCAATTCACGCTCGCCGCGGCGTTCGTCGCCTTCGCCTTGTCCTTCTTTCCATCGACCCGCTACCGCCAGCGGTTCAAGAAGGCGCTCGGCCGCCATCTGTTCCAGCATCGCTACGACTATCGCGTCGAATGGCGCCGATTCACCGAAACCGTCGGTCAGCCGGGCGAAGCGGCCCCGCCGCTGGCCGAACGGACGGTCAAGGCCATCGCCGACATTTTCGACTGCCCCGGCGGGCTGCTTATGCTGCGCGGCCAGGATGGCGGGCTCGATTCCTCGGCACGGTGGAACTGGCAGCCGCTCGATGCGCCGCCGGCGGCGGCGGCGGCGCTCGCCGAACATCTCGAGCACGGGGGCGACGTGATCGAAATCGAACGGCTGCGGGCCGGGGAGGAGGATGCCGTGCTGCCGCTGGTGCCTGAATGGATAGTGGCCGAGGACCAGGCCTGGGTGCTCGTGCCCCTGATCCATTTCGACCGGCTCGTCGGTGCGGTGCTGCTCCAGCGGCCGCGCGAGCCGCGGCTGCTCGACGATGAGGATCATGATCTTCTGAGGGTGGCGGGACGGCAGGTGGCGAGCTATCTAGCCGAGGCCCGGGGACAGGAGGCGCTTTCGGATGCCCGCCGTTTCGATGAGTTCAACCGGCGTTTCGCCTTCATCATGCACGACATCAAGAATCTCGTGAGCCAGCTCAGCCTGCTCGCGCGCAACGCCGAACGCCATGCCGACAACCCTGAATTCCGGGCAGACATGATCGACACGCTGCAGGGATCGGTCGGAAAGATGAACGACCTGCTGGCGCGGCTGTCGCAGCATCACAGGGCCAAGCCCGATGAGCCCGCTCCGCATTCGCTGCGGACCCTGACCGAGGAGATGCTGCGCAAGCGCGCCAGGGCCTATCCGATCCGGATCAGCGCGCGCGACGAGGTGATGGCCGTGGTCGACCCGGACCGTTTCGAGCAGGCGCTCGGCCATCTCGTTCAAAATGCGATCGACGCGAGCCGGGATGCGGAGCCGGTCGACCTGGTCATCGGCCGGCGCGGGCTCGAGGCGGTCGTCGAGGTGATCGATCGCGGTTGCGGCATGTCGGCCGAGTTCATCCGCTCGCGGCTGTTTCATCCCTTTTCCTCGACCAAGGAAGGCGGCTTCGGGATCGGCGCCTTCGAGGCCCGTTCGATCATTGCCGGCTTGGGCGGCCGGCTCGAGGTCCAGAGCCGCGAAGGCGAAGGCAGCCGCTTCACCATCATCCTGCCGATGGCGGCCCTGTTCGGCGGCGGCCTGCCGACGGCGGCGGCATCATGACTGGTCCCAGGCCGCGGCTGCTGATCGTCGAAGACGACGAGGGCCTGCAAAAGCAGCTGCGCTGGGCCTATGAGGAATATGAGGTGATCTCGGCCACCAACCGTGCGGCCGCGATCGATGCGCTGCGCCATCATGCGCCGGCGGTCGTGACGCTCGACCTCGGCCTTCCCCCCGATCCCAACGGCACCAGCGAGGGCTTCGCCACCCTGGACGCGATTCTCGCGCTCAAGCCCGATACCAAGGTGATCGTCGCCTCGGGCCATGGCGCCCGCGAGGGGGCGCTCCGTGCGATCGCGGCGGGGGCCTATGACTATTACCACAAGCCGGTCGACATCGACGAGCTTGGGCTGATCGTCGCGCGCGCCTTTCAGCTCCACGAGCTCGAACAGGAAAATGCCCGGCTTCAGGCACAGGACGGCGGCTCCGCGCTCGACGGCGGCCTCATCACCAACGACCCCGGCATGCTCAAGGTGGCGCGGACGATCGAGCGCGTCGCCAATACCGATGCTTCGGTGATGCTGCTCGGCGCGAGCGGCACCGGCAAGGAGGTGCTTGCGCGCGGGCTCCACCGCGCGAGCGGGCGCGGCGGCGCCTTCGTCGCGATCAATTGCGCCGCGATCCCCGAAAATCTGCTCGAAGCGGAGCTGTTCGGCTACGAGAAGGGAGCCTTTACCGGCGCGATCAAGACCACCGAGGGCAAGATCGAACAAGCCCAGGGCGGCACCCTCTTCCTCGACGAGGTGGGGGACATCCCGCTGGCGCTCCAGGTCAAGCTGCTGCGCTTCCTCCAGGAGCGGGTGGTCGAGCGAATCGGCAGCCGCAAGGCGATCCCGGTCGACACGCGCATCGTCTGTGCGACCCATCAGGACCTCGACGCGATGATCGCCGAGACGCGATTCCGGGAGGATCTCTATTACCGCCTTGCCGAGATCGTGGTGCGTATCCCGTCACTCGCCCAGCGGCCCGGCGACACGCTGCTGATCGCCCGGATGCTGCTGAAAAAACTGGCGCGCGAGATGAAGTCGCCGGTGCAGGGCTTCGCGCCCGACGCCCTGGCCGCGATCGATGGCTGGAGCTGGCCCGGCAACGTCCGCGAGCTCGAGAACAAGCTCAAGCGGGCGGTGATCATGGCCGACGGGAAGTTCGTCACCGCCGAGGATCTCGATCTGGTGCCCGAGCGCGAAGACGGCGGCTTCCTCAACCTCAAGGCGGTCCGCGAGGCCGCCGACCGCGCGGCGATCACCCGCGCGTTGGCGCGCAGCGACGGCAATATCTCGAATGCGGCGAAGATGCTGGGGATCAGCCGGCCGACCCTCTATGACCTGCTCAAGCAATATGGGATCGAACCATGATCCGCCGTGGGGAAATGTTGAAAGACCGATGATCCGGTCCTATCGCGCTCACCCATGACGGACCCCGAAGCTCTCGCCCGGATCGCGGCCGCGCTCGAACGGCTCGCGCCGCCGCCCGCGCCGCATGCCGATCCCGCCGCGCACCCCGCTTATGTCTGGCGCGACGGCGGGCTCGCCGAGGCGTGCGTGTTCAACCCGCTGCCGCTCGACCTGCTCACCGGCATCGACGCCCAGAAGGATGCGCTGGTCGAGAATGCCCGCCGCCTGGCCCGGCGCGCGGCCGCGCACGACGTGCTGCTGTGGGGTGCGCGCGGCGCGGGCAAGTCGGCGCTGGTCAAGGCCGCGGTGCGTGCGTTGCGCGAGGAGGGACACGATATTGCCCTGATCGAGGTCGCCACCGACCAGCTCCAGGTGCTGCCGCACCTGTTCGCACTGATCGCCGACGTTCCGCGCGCGTTCATCCTGTTCCTCGACGATCTCGGCTTCGACGAGGCCGGCGGGGGGCAGGGGCCACGGCTGCTGCGCTCAATGCTCGAAGGGGGCGCCGAGGCGCGGCCCGGCAATGCCCGGCTTCATGTCACCGCCAATCGCCGCCATATCGTGCCGCGCGACCTAAAGGAGCAGGACAGTCCGATCAACCCGCGCGACGTCGTCGACGACAAGCTCGCGCTGGCCGATCGCTTCGGCCTCTCGCTCGGCTTCCATGTCTGCGATCAAGACACCTATGTCGCCATGGTGGCGGGTTATGCTGAAAGATTTGGACTGATCTTCGAACCGCTCGACGCGATCGCCTGGGCGACCCAGCGGGGCAGCCGTTCGGGGCGGGTGGCGTGGCAATATGTCGTCGAACTGGCGGGAAGAGCGGGGAAGACGGTTTAAGTCTCTTTTCAAAGGCCGGCGCGGCGCTCAGCCGAAATCCGTGATATCGAACAGCTGCGCATTGGTTCCGAGGATCAGGATTGCTGAATCCACGGCCGCTCCGCCGTTGGCGGCGTAAAACAAATAGGTATCGCTCCCGATCATGAGGGCGGCGACTTCGCCATTTCCCTCCCGCCCGTCGAACAGCTGCTGGGCGGTTGTCGCCGCCGGGGAGAGGCCCGATTGGGAGCTCGCCGTCAATACCGCCGCGGGCAAGAAGCCGATCGAGATCCGATCGGTGCCATCGGCATAGTCGAGGATTCGATCCGGCTGATCCAGGGACGAACTCGCCCCGCTGAATGCGAAGAGGTCGCTCCCTTCGCCCCCGCTGAGCCTGTCGGCGGCAAGGTCGCCGGAGACGATGTCGTTACCGGTGCCGCCGCTGATCGCATCCGCCCCCTGGCCTCCGCGCAGTGAGTCATTGCCTTCTCCCCCGACGATCGTGTCCGAACCCACATTGCCGTTGATGGTGTCGTTATCGGCCCCGCCGACGATATTGTCGTCGTTGTTGCCACCGTTGATGCGGTCGGAACCCACTCCGCCGTCGAGAAGATCGTTGCCGGCATTGCCTTGGATATAGTCACCGCCTTCGCCGCCGGACATGTTGTCCGCGCCATCCGCGCCGCCGGACGGCGACTGACCATAGAGATGATCATTGCCGCTGCCGCCCAACACGGTGTCGGCTCCGCCGTCGCCCATGACTATGTCGTGTCCACCCCCGGCTTCCAGCCGGTTGGCGACGCCATTGCCATAGAGCTCGTCATCGGACGCGCCGCTGGTCGCGTTTTCAATGACCGTATCGTAGAAAATCATGACATTGTAGATGTCGACCTCCACCTCCTCGCCCCCGGCATCGTAAGTTACGAGCGGGTTTCCCAACGAGCTCCAGCTACCGCCATCGAGATCGATGATCGCGAATTGATCGACCGAATTATATATTATGGTGTCGTTTCCCCCGGTATCATAAATCGTTTCAAAATAATCTCTATATTCACTATAGATATATTCCGTATTGCCCAGATTGAATGATTTTACTCCATACTGCGCTTGCAGTGCCAGTATATCGAGGGCCATGGGCGTTGTCGGAAAGTAACTAGCCGCATAGTCGCTTATTGGCATGTTCCGGTATAGATTATAGGACATGACAGTGTAGCTGAGGGAATCGAAGTCGGGATCGAGCGTCGCTGGGTTTTGTGACGACGCTTCAAAAGGATGTTTGAGGCCCAGGGCATGGCCGATCTCGTGGAGCAATAATAGGAAGCCGGGCGATCCTGGCTCGAACGGCCCCGAAACATCCGCCGACTCCAGCCAGATGTCGGCGGCCGACGGGAACGGGCTGGGATAATAGGCGTGCGCGGCAGAGCCTTCCGTCGATACGGTGGTGTAGGCGAACCTTATGTCGCCGACGTTGAATTGGTTGTCGCTGGTCTCGCTGAAGCTGATGTCGGCGTAGCGGACCCATGTTTGAAGCGCGATGCGCGCGGCGGCGATATCCGTGCTGCCGAACGGCTGGAAGCCACTGGGTTCGCCGAGTTCGGAGTAGGGGATGGCCCAGACGCTGGAGGATATCGGAAAGCTGTAGGTCAGCGCGGTACCGCCCGGAGTGTCCTCCCATCGAGCGCCGGAGAGAAGCGGGGCGAAAAAAGGATCGCCGGAAACGACGATCAACTCCGGCTGCACCGAATTCTGTACCGGTGTCGACATGCATTCCCCCCTGTCTGGTCGCCGGCAGGCTATAAGGAGGACCGGAAACACTCTAGCGAAATTGCATCCGTTACGGTGAGGTCAGTTCGCAGCCGGCAACCTGACCCTGACCAGCAACCCGCCGAGATCCTCGCTTTCCTCGAGCGCGATCGTGCCGCCGTAGAGGCCGATCACATCGCGCACGATGGCGAGGCCAAGGCCGGTGCCGGGCTTGCCGGTGTCGAGCCGCGCCCCGCGCTCGAACAGCTTGCCCCGCTCCGCGGCGGGGATGCCCGGGCCATCGTCCTCGATCATTATCTCGACGAAATCGGCCTTGCGGGCAGCCGAATGGTTGGGCAGGTCGCGCGACACCGTGACGAAAACGCGGCCTTGGCCATATTTGGCGGCATTCTCGATCAGGTTGCCGAGGATTTCGTCGAGGTCCTGCCGCTCGACATGCACTGCCGCCTTCTGGTCGCCGGCCAGGTCCACCGTGACATGGCGGTGCATCCGTCCGACCGCGCGTTCGACCGCCTTGAGCGACAGCCACACCTCGGCGCGCGCTTGAGCATTGGCGCGGCGGCCGACCGCGCGGGCGCGGGCGAGATGATGATCGACCTGACGGCGCATCGCGGTGGTCGTGCGGACCACCGTATCAGCCAGTTCAGGGCTGTTCGCGGTCGCCTCGTTCATCAACACGGTCAGCGGGGTCTTGAGGCCATGGGCGAGGTTGCCGGCATGGCGACGGGCCTCCTCGGCCTGGCGTTCATTATGCGCGAGCAATTCGTTGAGCTCCTCGACGAGCGGGCGGACCTCGTTAGGCAGCTTTGCGTCGATGCGCGAACTCCTTCCCGAACCGACCGCGGCGACCGCCCGCCTCAGGCTGCGCAGCGGCCACAGGCCATAGGTCGCCTGGAGTGCGGCCAGGATGATCAGGCCCAGGCCAAGGATCGCGAAGGAGCGGACCAGCGTGCGCCGCAGCACCGCGATCTGATCGTTGAGGCTGGCGCGGCTTGCCGCCACCTGGAAACGCCATTCGGTGGTCGCACCCGGCAGCCGGACCTCGCGATCGAGGACACGCAGCGGCTCGCCCTCGAATTCGTCGCTGTCGGCGACGTGCAGCGTCTGTCCGTGATGTTCCTCGCCCTGCTGCAGGGCGCGATCCCATAGCGATCGCGAGCGGAAGGGTTCGTGCCCGGTCGCGGAAACCTGCCAGTATAGTCCCGAATAGGGTTCGAGGAAGCGCTGGTCGCCGAGCGGCCGGTTGAAGCGCACCTCGCCGTCCGGCCCGATCTCGGCCGATCCGATCATCGCGTTGAGGACATATTCGAGCTGGGCGTCAAAGTTGCGGGTGATCGCTTCGCTCAGGACGCGATCGAGCGCGAAGCCGCCGCCTACCAGCAGCACGATGATCCACAGCGCCGCGATCGAGATCATCCGGCGGGTAAGCGATCCCGTCGATTGCTCGCTGTTGTGGCGCCGCTTCTGGTACCAGCCCCGGGCGCGTGCGAGATAATCCTTAAGCCGGGTCATCCAGCGAATAGCCGAGGCCGCGGATCGTGGTGATGACGTCCTGGCCGAGCTTCTTGCGGATGCGGGTCACAAACACTTCGATCGTGTTCGAATCGCGGTCGAAATCCTGATCGTAGATATGCTCGATCAG
>CAMLSA010000012.1 GCA_946482655.1 uncultured Sphingomonas sp.
TGATCCTCGGCAAGCAGGCGATCGACGACGATTCGAACCAGACCGGCCAGATGCTGGCGGCTCTCACCGGCCGGCCGCAGGGCACCTTCGCCTCCAGGATCGAGGTCGAGGGCGACATGATCAAGGTCACGCGCGAGGTCGATGGCGGTCTCGAGACCGTCAGCCTCAAGTCCCCCGCGATCGTCACCACCGATCTCCGCCTCAACGAGCCGCGCTACGCCTCGCTGCCGAATATCATGAAGGCGAAGTCCAAGCCGCTCGCGCAGAAGACCCCCGCCGATTATGGCGTGGACGTCACGCCGCGGCTCAAGACGCTCAAGGTGGCGGAGCCGCCCAAGCGCTCGGCGGGTATCAAGGTTGCCGATGTCGACGAGCTTGTCGCCAAGCTCAAGGCGCTGGGGGTTGCGGCATGAGCCGCCGTAAGACGGGAGTTGCAGCATGAAGACGCTGGTGTGGGTTGAGCATGAGGCCGGCGCGATCAAGGACGCGACCCTCTCGGCGGTCACGGCCGCTTCGAAGCTGGGCGAGGTTCATCTGCTTGTCGCCGGCGAGGGTATCGGCGGGGTCGCGGACGCCGCTGCCAGGATCGCCGGAGTCGGCAAGGTGCATGTCGCCGACGGCGCGCCCTTCGCCCACGCGCTGCCCGAGAATGTGGCTCCCCTTGTCGTCGAGCTGATGGGTCATCATGATGCCTTTCTCGCCCCCGCGACCGCCAACGGCAAGAATATCGCGCCGCGCGTCGCCGCTCTGCTCGACGTGATGCAGATCTCCGAGATTCTCTCGGTCGAGAGCGAGGACAGCTTCACCCGGCCGACCTATGCCGGAAACGCGATCGCGACCGTCCAGTCGTCCGACGCCAAGAAGGTGATCACGGTGCGCGGCACCGCCTTCGAGAAGGCGGCGCGCGAGGGTGGTTCGGGCACCACGGAAGCGGTGTCGGGCGGCAGCGAGTCGGGCCTCTCCAGCTTCGTCGGCGCCGAGATTTCACGGTCCGAGCGACCCGAACTGACCTCTGCCAAGGTGATCGTCTCGGGCGGCCGCGCGCTCCAGAACAGCGAGAACTTCCACTCGATCATCGAGCCGCTCGCCGACAAGCTGGGTGCGGCGGTCGGCGCCAGCCGCGCTGCGGTCGACGCGGGCTATGTGCCAAACGACTATCAGGTCGGCCAGACCGGCAAGATCGTGGCTCCCGAAGTCTATATCGCGGTCGGCATTTCGGGGGCGATCCAGCACCTCGCCGGCATGAAGGACTCGAAGACGATCATCGCGATCAACAAGGACGAGGATGCGCCGATCTTCCAGGTCGCCGATCTCGGACTCGTCGCCGATCTCTTCAAGGCGGTGCCTGAGCTGACCGAGAAGCTCTGATCTTTCGACTACTTGCCATTCCGGGGCGGGCGGCCGACGGCTGCTCGCCCCTATTTCCTCGCAAGTATCGGCGGCACCCTGTTGGGCTATGCTGCGTGTCGACGCCAGGGGAACGGAGGTCCCGTCCCGGAGCATAGGCGGATGGCGGGAGGGGCACCGCAATCCGTGCCGGAACATTCACGGCCGTTCCGGGTTCGGACTGACACGGCCTCGAAAGAGCACCCCCCGGGAGAGACGAATGCTCATCCAAGTCATCATCGTCCTGATCATCGTCGGCGTGCTGCTGTGGCTGGTCAACAACTACATCCCGATGGACGGCAAGATCAAAAGTATCCTCAACGCCGTGGTGGTGATCGTCGTGATTCTCTGGCTGCTTCAGGCCTTCGGCGTGTTGAGCGGTATCGGACTTTGAGAGGCCGGTCCGGCCCGATGACGAGCCGGAACGCTAACCCCTCGCCGCTTCCTTCAGATCCGCGACGAATCGCTCGAACTCCGCCTCGGCACGCGATCGGTCGGGCATCCGCAGCAGAAAGCTTGGATGGATCGTGGCGCGCGCGGCGGCGCCGTCGGGCAGGGTGATATCCCGCCCGCGCTGGGAGGTAAGCGTCAGGCTCTTTCCCATCAGCGAGTGGATCGCCGTCGTCCCCAGCATGACGATCCGTTTGGGCGCGATGATCGCCCGCTCCTGATCGATCCACCAGCGGCAGGCGCTGATCTCGCCGGCATTGGGCTTCGAATGGATGCGCCGCTTGCCGCGTGCTTCGAACTTGAAGTGCTTTACCGCATTGGTGACATAGGCCCGCGACCGATCGACCCCGGCTTCGTTCAGGGCGCGGTCGAGCAGCTGGCCGGCCGGTCCGACGAACGGCTTGCCCGCCAGGTCTTCCTGGTCACCGGGCTGTTCGCCGACGATCATCAGATCGGCGTCGGCCGGCCCTTCCCCGAACACCGTCTGGGTCGCGCATTTGTAGAGGCCGCAGCGCGTGCAATGCGCCGCTTCCTCGCGCAGCGCCGCCCAGGCTTTCATCGCGTTGCCGCCGGTCACGTTCCTCTCCGCCGCCCGCCTATCCGGGGATCAACGCGGCCATGGGCATAAGGACCCGATGGCGGAGCGGAATTTTCGACAGCCGGCGCCGTTCGATCAGCGGGTCGCCTGCACCGCGCTGGCCGGCTCGGTCGCCGCCGGCAGCAGCGGCCGCTCGCCGTCACCCACGATCGCGAAGGCCGACCAATAATAGGGATGCGAGGTATTGGGATCGTCCATCAGCCCGATCTGCGCCTTGCGCATGCCGGTCGCCATCGGCGTGCCCGGAGGCGCGGTGAACAGGCCGGTGATGAGCCGTTTGGTCGCGTTGAAGTCATCCGGCACCGGCCAGTGGCTGGCGACCACCGTCCGCGCGCCCGCGCCGACGAAGGCACGGACGAGGCCGTCGAGTGCGAAATTGCCGCCCGTCGTGACGCCCGCTTCGCGCGTCGCGCCGACCGTCGCCATGCCGGCGGTGTCGCAAGCCGAAAGCACAACGACATCGGCATCGAGCTTGAGGTCGAAGATTTCCTTGAACGACAGGAGCCCGTCCGAGGTGCCGCCGCCGAAGGAGGTGAGCAGCGCCGGTCGCGCCGGGCATTCGGGCCGTGGCGCGGTGACGAGGCCATGGGTCGCGAAATGGATGATCCGGTATTCGGACAGATCGGAGCGGCCCTGAATGGTCGAATCCGAGAAATCGGGGCCGACGATCAGGGTCGAGCTGTCCTTGCCGATGATCCCGCTCGCCAGGAACAGCTCGGAAGAGGAGATCGGATTGTTCCAGTTGCTCAGCGGCCAGGCGCAGCTGTCGGCCATGGCCGGCGGCGGCACGAAGAAGGGATTGAGACCGGGCCGTGAATTCTCACCGAGTCCGATATAGCCCTTCGCCGCCTTCGACGGCGCCACGCCGCGCCCGTCGACGAAGGAGCGCGGGCTGACGACGGTCGAGACGTCGCGGTCGCGGCCGAGCCAGGCGATGCCGCGGAAGTCGAAATCGTCGGCGTTCGGCTTCTTCAGCCGCGCCAGATAGGCGTCGACCCCGGCCTGCTCGATCGGCAGCAGATTGGCGGGCAGCTGGAGCAACGGCCCGTCGGGCTCGAAGATGAAGTTGGTCACCTTGTGGAGCTCGGCGTCGACCGGCCCCAGCAGCGTGACGTAGAGCTGGCGCGCCAGGACCACGTCGAACGGATAGGTCGCGACTTGCCCGTTCTCGATCTTCACCACCGAGTCGCGAATCTGCGCGACGGTGTCCTCGAGCTGCTTGGCGGTCAGATCGAGCTTGTAGGCCCGGGCGACATCCTTGGCGACGAATACCGCATAGGCATCCTGCCCGACCAGCGTGACCTTGTAATAGCCGTCACCGGGCTTCAGCGCCTTCTGCAGCTCTGCGAGCTCCATCGTCTGCGGAGAGATGACGCGATAACGCGGATATTTGGCGAGCTTCGATTGAAGCACGGTCTGGTCGCGCGAATAGCGCGCCAATCGGGTCCGGGCCTCCTCGAGCGCGGTGGCGTCGGTCACGGCCGCACCCGCGGTCAGCCGGGCGATGTCACCGGTCGCCTTAGAGATGTAGCGCGATAGCGTCACCGACTGGCGGAACAGGCTCGCCGCCTCGTCGTCTCCGCCGGAGAGCTCGCGGGCGAGCAGTGCCTGGGTCTGGGCGATACCCGGACGCAGCATCACCTGGCTGGCGGTGAACATGCGCGCGACCGCGACCGGATCGCTGTCGGCGCGCTGCGCGAGCAGGCGGAAATAGGGCCGGAGCAGGTTCCGGACCGACGACATGGCACCGGGCACGTTTTCGGAGGCGGCGATGACCTCGCCGAACATCGTCATAGCGCGATCGCCTTGGCCGTTGCGGCTCAGGAACCCCGCAAAGCGAGCTTTCGCGGCGAGCGAGGTCGCCGTGTTGGGATGCTGGATCTCCACGGTCCGGAGCGATTCGGCCAGGAGCCGCTCCGCCTCGGCGACGTTGCCCTCGGCCTGCGCGATCAGGGCGAGATCGGCCTGGATCTGAGAGCGTAGCGAGCTGGCGATGGTGAGCTTGCCCTCGCGGATCGCCTGCGCCGCATTGATGGCCTCGTCGAAGCTCGCGCGGGCCTTCGGGAAGTCCTTGTCGATGCGATAGGCGACGCCGCGCAGATACAGCGCCTGCGCGTCCAGAAACTGGCCCTGCTCGACCGGTTGCAACCCGCCCTCAAGGCCGCCGCCGAGCTGGTTGCCCTGGCCGCTTTCGCGGTTGAGATTGTCGGCGATGTCGGCGCCGATCTCACCGCTCTTGAGCTTGACGTCGGTGGCGCTCGCCTGCTGGATGTCGGCGACGGGCTTGGACAGCTCGGCGACCGCCTCCTTCAGCTTTTTCTGGTTGAGATAGTGCATCGCGTAGAAGTTGCGCAGCCGGCGGCCGAGGATCGGATCCGCCAGCGCGCTCGGGGTCGCGGCGCGCGCAAAAAGCGCGTCGGCGGCCGCGAAATTTTCCTGATTGGAATCCTGCAGCGCCTGGTTGGCGAGATATTCGGACAGGCGTGAACCGGCACGGGCGCCGGTCGCATCGCGCTCCACCAGCGCCTCGAAGAATTCGGCGGCTTCGGCATAGGCGCCGTCCTGGTTGCGCGAATAGGCTTCGGCAAGGGCGCTGTCGCTGTCGAGCGCGCCCGCCTGGACGCGGGCGAAGGCGGCCGGATCGCCGGCCGAGGTGCTCGCCACCTGGACTTCGCCTTTGACGATCTTGTCGGCGACGATCGTGCGCAACCCGAGCTGCAGCGCGCTGTCATAGCCGCCGAGGCCGATCGCCGTATAGGTGGTGTTGCCCTTGCGCAGGGCGTAGACCTTGTAGGCGAGCTGGTTGGCGGGATCGATGCACTCGTGAACGATCGCATCCGCCAGTCCCTCGATCCGGGCGGGCGCGGCCGGCTGGCAATCGATCTTGCTTTCCGAATTGGCGATGACCCTGGCGACCGGGTCGTCGGAGCCCTTGCGCAACGCGTTGAGACGTCCCACCGGCGCCGCCGCGTCGCGGCAGACGATGCGGTAGCCGCGATCGAACATGTTCACCAGATTGGGGCCGGTGAGGCGGCTCTGCGCGGTGCAGAGCACCCCGCTGGTGCCGATCCGGAAGCTGTTGCGCAGCGAAAGGCTGCCCTTCTGCGGGGCGGCCGGAGCCGTCGCCGGCGTGCCGAGCGCCAGCGCCGCGAGCAGCGCGGCGCCGAGCGCGAAGCGGTTGGTACGCATTACTCACCTCCTCCAGGGGTATCGCCCAGACCGTCCGAACCGCTCCACAGGCTGCTGTTGCCCGTGCTGGTGATCGGCGTGTCGATCTGCTGCGTCGTGCCGCCGATCGTGCTGGTGTCGACCAGCACGTTCGGATTTCCGACCGAAGCGCCTGACGCGTCCGAGCCGGCCTCGGCGCTTTCCTCGTCACCGCCCTCGTCGGCGGTGCTGCCGCCGCTGTCTTCACCGCCGCTGTCGCTGGCGGCCGCAGCGGCGCTCGACCCGCCGCCACTGCTGTTTGAGCCGGAGCTCGAGCTTGAGCTCGAACCGGAGCTCGATGTCGAGCTGCCGGTGCTCCCGCCAGTGGTGCCTGCGCCGAGGCCACCACCGGAGCTGCCGACGCTGCCGCCCGCGACGCGGGTGCCGGTCAGCGACGACTGAATGCTCGACGTGATCTTGGTCGTCTCCATCGTCACGGTCTCGACCACCTCGCGCACCTCTTCCCCCGGGGGCGGGGGCGGGGGCGGCGGCTCTTCCACCGGGGGCGGAGGCGGAGGAGGCGGAGGAGGCGGCTCTTCCACCGGGGGCGGAGGAGGCGGAGGCGGAGGAGGCGGTTCTTCCACCGGGGGCGGAGGAGGCGGAGGCGGAGGAGACGGTTCTTCCACCGGGGGCGGAGGCGAGGTCGGCGTACTGGGCGCCGAGCAGGTCGATTCGTTCAGCGAGCAGGGCACGAGAGAGAGTGAGCCCTGCGGGCTGGCTATGAAGGAGACCGGCCCCTGCGCAAAAATCGTCACCCCCGTCTGAAAGGTGGTGGTCCCGCCGCTCGTCGAGAATTGATTGCCGCCGGTGCTCGAATAGTCGTTGGAAGCCGAGGCCGCCGAATCACCGAAGGCGACGAACGTGGAGCTGCCGCTCACGTTCAGCATCCCGCCAGTGTTCGTCACACTGAATGTCCCCGCCCGCGTCGCGCCGACCTCGCTTGCGCCCGGCGAACCGGACGCGTCGGCCAGGATTTCCGCGATATCGAGCGACCCGGGGATCGTGGTTGCCCCGGAGCGTGGCGTCACGCGCAGATTGGTCTGGCCGCCGATACCCTGGCCGTTCGCGCCGTTTGTCCCAGCGACGCCTCCCGCGCCGGCCGGGCCGCCGCTGCCGCCTGCGCCGACCTGGCCCACCGCGAACATGTGGAGGATGCCGATGTCCGTATTCCCGCCGAAAGCGTTGACGAGGATGTCGCCGCCCGTGCCGATGCCGCCCATGCCGCCGTCGCCACCATCGGTGCCAGGAGGGCTATCGTTGCCCGGGGCGCCTATGCCGCCATCGCCGCCGATGCCCACTGCCGTGAGCGTCACATCGGCGAAGAGGCTCTCGCCCCCGGTCGGGGCGCTCGCAGGACCGCTGATCGTGCCGAGCTGGATCGAGCCGCCCACACCATCGCCGCCCGCACCGCCGTTTCCGACGTACGGGGACTCGCCGCCGCCGCCTTCGCCGCCGAAGCCACCCACTCCGAAAGCGTTCACGTCGGCTGCGCCGAGATCGAGACGGCCATAGCCCGACTCCGCCGCGACCAGCGCCCTGCCGCCGATCCCGTCGCCGCCGGCGCCGGCCGTCGTCCCGTCGAGAACGATCTGGCCGCCGTCGCCGCCCGTGCCGGTGACGTCGACATAGATGCTATTGGCGGTGACGACGCTGTTCGTCGGGCTCGATATCGAGGTGCCGCCGAAGATCTCGGCGTGGCCGCCGGTTCCGTTGCCGCCCTGCCCGACGACGCCAGCCGCGTTGGCCAAGCTCCCTCCGCCGTGACCGGCCGCGATCAGCGTGAGACTTCCAAAGGATGGCGCGAAGCACTCATTGCAATTGCCGCTACTGGCTTGGCCGTTGAAGTTGAGCGTGCCGGAGAAGGCGTCCGCGAAAGCGCCGCCGAACTCCTCCGAGACCGGCTTGCCGCCGAAACCGTCGCCGCCCTGATAGCCGAGCCCGCCGATGCCGCTCGCGTCGGCATATGCCAGATCGTTGACGTTGATCGTCCCCCGCGTGGCCTCGAAGCCGGCCTTGCCGCCGGTGCCCGAGCCCGCGGTCCCCTGCAGCGAACCGCCGCCGAAGCCGCGCGCGTAGAGATCCGCATAGCCATCGATAGTGATCTGTCCGCCGGCGGTCTGGGTGATCACCACCGCACTGCCGCCCTGGCCCGCGCCGCCACCGTCCAGGCCGTCGCCGCCGTCGCCGTCGGCAAAGAGCAGGATGTCGTGAAGCTGGAGCGCGCCGCTGCCGAAGCCCAGCGCGATGTCGCCGCCGGTGCCCGCACCGCCCTGGGTCTCGCTCCCTCCGCCATAACCCGATGCATAGACTGTCAGCATATTGTTCAGCGTCACGGTGCTCGAGTCGCTGGCGTCGATGTGGAACGAGCCGCCCGTCGCCGCGCCGCCCGGTGCATCCGACTCGGATATCCCGAATCCGCCCTGGGCATCCGCATTGACCTGGAGCGGCCCCGTGATCAGGATCGAGCCGGTGCCGCCGCCCTTCGCGAAGATGCCCGCGTCGCCTCCGGTCGCGGAGCCCGCTCCGTCGACTTCGGACGTGTCGCCGCCATTGGCGCCGACATTCATCGTCACCGCGCCGGTGATCGACACATTGCCGCCGGCGTCGCGATAGATACCCGCCTGACCGCCCTCGGCACTGCCGGCGTCGCCCGAATAGCCGTCGCCTGCCGTCGAGGTGGACGACATCGAGACGTTGCCCGTGATCGCGACGCTGCCCGCGCCGCCATGGATGCTGACGAAGCCCTGGGGCTGCACCGACTGGGTGCCGCGCACCGTGAGGGCGTCGCCGCCGTCCCCGCCCGTGCCGCCCTCGGCATTGGCCAGGAGAGTGACACCCCCGCCCAGCGTTATGGTGCCGCCGATTGCAAAGATATCGACTGCGCCGCCGGTGCCCGCGCCGCCGGTGCCGCCTTCCGAGTTGGCGCCCCAGCCGCTCGCATCCGCGAAGAAGGTGCCCTCGAGACCGAGGGACGCAGTATCGGCGGTGCTGGTGAATATGTTGCCGCCGCTGCCGGCGCCGCCAGTGCTGTCGCCATATCCGCCCGTGCCCAGGGCGGTCAGGTCCGTCGTGCCCTCGACCGTCATGTCGCCATCGTCGGCCGGGCCGAGAAAGACATCGCCGCCCTTGCCGAGGCCACCCGCGCCCGAGCCGCTTCCGCCGCTGCCGTTGGCCGAGAGATCGAGGCTGTTGAAACCGGTGATGCCCGAGCCGCCGATCTGGATTTGGCCGCCGGTGCCCGCGCCGCCGGAGCCGCCGGAGCCGAACCCGCCGTTGCCGCTGGCGTTGGCCACGACCATGCTGTTGGCGTTCAGCCCCCCCAGGCCATCGGCCGATATGAAGATGCTGCCGGCATCGCCCGCGCCGCCGGACAGGCCGTTGCCGCCGAAACCGTTCGCGGTGGCGAAGATATCGACCGGCGTCAGGTCCTCACCAAGATCGATCAGGCCGCCGTCAGCCCACATCTCGACGTAGGATTGGAGCGGACCGCCGTCGTCCGGGAGGACCGACAGCGCCGCGCCGCCGGTGCCGGTGCTGCTGGCACCGCCAAAGGAGCTCGCATCGAGCGTGATCTGTCCTTCCGGAACGACGATCAGGCCGCCCGAGGTCGCGCGGATGCTGACGGTGCCGCCGCGTCCGACGCCGCCCGTTCCCGACGTTGCGCCGCCGCCGGTGCCCAGCGCCGTGAGGGCTATTCCGCTGGCGACATCCTGTCCGGTGCCGAAGTTGATCGTGCCGTTCGACGCCGACACGAAGATGTTGCCGCCGCGGCCGAGCGCCCCGGTGCCACCGGTGCCGTTGGACGTGGCGTCGAGGCTGGATCCGAAATCGATGTTGCCGCCGGAGGCGACGATGTTGATCGATCCGCCGGTCCCGCTCGAGCTGCCGAATCCTGTCCCGCTGGCATTGAGATCTACGTCGCCCGCGAAATGAAGCGCGGGACTGCTGCCGCTGCCGGTGTTCGTCAGGGTGATGTCACCGCCCTGCGCCGCGCCCGATCGCGCCGCGCTGCTGTTAATCGTGAGATCGCCCTGGAAGAGCCCACCCGACGAACCGCCGTTGATCGTGACGTTCGCCCCGTCCGAGGTGATCAGGACATCGCCGTCGAATGTGCCGCCCGAGATGGTGAGCGGCACGCTGGCCTGGGCATAGACCGGGCCGTCGAACGTGCCGCCGGTGACGCTGACAGCCCCCGAGCCGGCGCCCGCGGAGACGGCACCGATCGCATCGACCGACACCGAGGAGATGTCGCGGCCGGCCGACAAGACGATTCCCTGGTCGGTGACCTGCGCGCTGCCGGCGAGCTGAAATCCCAGGCTGCCGTTCGTCAGCAGCATCGAGATGGCCGTGTTCTTAGGCACCGCGACCAGATAGGCGGCACGGCTGGTGCCCGCCTCCGCCACATTTATCGTGGTTGCTCCGCTGTGCGTGATCGCCGCTCCGGCGGTCGTGCCGCCGCCGGTGGGGATAGTGATATCGAAGAGGCCGTTGCTGATGGTGAGGTCCGCCTGCTCCGCCGCGACATAGGCTACGCTGCCACCCGAGGCTGTGGCCGAACCGGTTGTCACGGTGCCGTCCTGAACGATCTTGGGGGCAATAACCGCGACGTAGTTGCTAGCCTTCACTTCATCCGACTGCACGGCGATGCTGGCATTGGCATCGCTGGGATCGAATGTCTCGAAAGACAGGGCTGATTCGCCGAAGCCGCCATCGACGGTAGTCAGCAACAGACCCCCGACGTCGATCGTTGCGCTCGATCCCACCAATATGCCGTTCGGACTGTAGAACCAGATATTGCCTACCGCGGAGCCCGTTGTCGTGATCGAGCCGTTGAGCGATATGATGTCGGCCGACACGTTCGGAGTGACGCGGTTGAGCACCGTGTAACCTGCGGCGCCCGCGCCACTGCCGCTGAAGATGACGCTGTTGCCCATCGGAAGGAAATCAGTGAAGCCGTCCGCGCTAGCCGCGCCGTCGGTGTTCCACTCGATCACCGCCGTCGGCTCGTTGACACTGATCAAGTCGTTGTCCACGCTGATCGTGACGTTGCCGCTCGGGGTGCCGACTCCGACAAAACCCGCACCCACCGCCTTTGCGCCCGGCATCGCGATCATGGTGGCGACGGCGAGTATTGAGGTGAGCATCCGGTCACGCCGATAAAGCAAGCGGCGGCGCTCGGCGGCAAACGGATCGGAAGCTACATTACGCATATCAATTGTCCCACGGCCAAAGCTTTGAGGTCAACGAAATCAGGAAACGCGGATCCTTGTTGCGGGTCTGGAGCCCGGCCGCCTTCAGCGGAATGGCGACCGTCCCGTCGATCCGGAAACGGTTGTTGAGCAGCGCGCGGAAGCCGCCGCCGACCGACACGACGAAGTCCCGGTCGGTGATCGTCCTGACGGTGTTGGCGACGGGGCCCGGCGCACTGACCTTGTCCCAGGTCAGCGCCAGGTCGGTGAAGACGAACGGTAACACCGACAGGTTGACCCTTGGTAAAGGCGCGACGCGCGGGAAGCGCAGCTCGAAGCTGCTGCCGAGACCGTGATCGCCGGTGATCACGCCCGGATCATAGCCGCGACCGACCGAGAAGTTGCCCGCCGAATATTCCTCGAAGCTGAACAGACGGGTGAAGGCATATTGGGCGCGCGGCTGGGCGGCGATCCAGAAACCCCGGCTTAGATTATATTCGAGCGAGGCGGACGCCCGGATCAGCGTGGAGGTCGGATCGCCGTCGCCGCGGCTCGGGCCGACATAGCCCGGCGGAGCGACGGCGGGGATCTTCGTCGCGCCGAAGATGTCGAGGCCCTGGCGGAATTCGACCGAGCCCGACGCGCGCCACATCGGAACGCGGCGCTCCGAAACGTCGGCGGCGTCCATGTCGAGGCGCAGGAAGCCGACGCGCAGGCGATCGCGCGACAGGTCCTGGTCGATGCCCGCTCCGCCGCCGGCCGGGATCGCCTTGAAGTTGACCGTCTGGTTCAGATAGTCGAGACCGGCCGCGCCGACGAGGCTGAAACCCTGGGTGCGGATCCACGGGTAGCGGACTTCGCCGGTCGCGAACAATGTGCGCGCGGTCAGCTTGGGCGCGCTGAAATTGGCGATGCCGATCGAGGGTTCCGACCAGGCATAGGTGAAGTTGCCGCCGACGGTGAGCCCGTCATTGCCGAGCTTGGTTTCATAGCCGAGCTGGACGACCTGCTGTTCCTTGAAATCGGCGGTGCTCGATACCGAGGCGCTCAGCCGGTCGCCGCCGAGCAGGCCATAATATTGCGCCGCGACCTGGCCGGTCCAGCGGCCCGAGCTGTGCGACGAGAAATTCTGCAGGCCCGCGCTCACCTCGAGCGGGGTGCGGACCACGCTGATCTCCCCGACCAGCTCGCCGGGCGCGCCGCCCGCCGGCTTGAGCGCGAGCCGGACCTCATAACCGGGCACGTCACGCGACAGCAGCAGATAGCGCTCGGCGGTGAAGCGGTTGAAGACCTTCTCCTCGGTCAGGTGCGAGAGATAGCCGGCGAGCAGCTTTTCGGCACTGCCGGCATCGCCGCGCACGCGGATCGCCACGATCTTGGCGAACAGCACCTCGAACCTGACGACGCCGTTCTCGATCTTCTGAACCGGCACCTGGACCGCCGCCAGATAACCCTTGGCACGCAGCGCCGTGGCCGCGGCGTCGCGAATCGTGCAGATCGTGCTGATCGGCTTGTCGGGGCCGAGCAGCGAGGCATAGCTCGCCTTGAGTTCCTCGGCGCTGATGCCCTGGAGATTGTTGAACCGGGCTTCGCGGATGTCGGTCCGGATATCGGCATAGGCGGGTGCGTCGAGCGCGCAGGGCGCACGTTCGATGTCGCCATCCACCGTAAGACGGGCCGAGCGCGGGGCCTGCGAGTCGGTGCGGCGATCGATTTCCTCGCGAGTCGGCGCGATCTGCTGCGGCGCCACCGGCGGCGGCACGGCCTGTGCCAAAGCAGCTTGATGTGATGCAGTAGCGAAAAGCAGCGTCGAGACGACCGCTGCCGAAAGAAGCGACTTGCGCAAAACAGCCCCCGAATACCCCGTGCCGGCGAACCCCTCCGCCGGGCAGCCTGTCTTAGCGGTGATCGGCCCGATTGTCATGGGGAATCACAAGATCGATCAGTGCCTTGTGCAGATTGCGATGTCCGTCCCAACAAGGGAGCCGGTCGATACGGGTCCGGCCAACCGTTCGCTCGCCGCCACGAGCCGCTTGCGGCGATCGCCGGCCACGGGTAGATGCCGCGCTGCGACAGGTTCCCGGAGACGGGAATAAAGGGAATTCGGAAAGCGGGTTGGTCCCGCCGGCCGAAGCTGCCCCCGCAACTGTGATCGGAGAGCGATCGCCCAACAGCGTCACTGGATGTCTCGAGCATCCGGGAAGGCCGGGCGAGCCGCGACGACCCGAAAGCCAGGAAACCTGCCTGTCGCGGTCGTTCCATCATGCGGGCGGGGTGCACCACATGATCGAGGCAAAACCTCGCGTGACGACGTTCGACTGGGGTCGTGCGCGGGGGCTGTTGATCCATTTTCCGCAAGCGGCCCCAATGGCTTGATCCATTGGAGGAATTCCATGCGGACGTTCAACATAACCCTGATCGCGGTGCTGGCGCTGTTGCCCGCCGCCGCCCATGGCGAAGACATCGGCAGTGACGAGGACCAGATCGTCGTCACCGCCAGCCGGTACGAGAAGAAGCTGTCCGAGATCGGCCAGTCGATCGCCGTGATCGACCGGCAGCTCATCGAGCAGCGCCAGACGACCTCGGTCGCCGACCTGATCCGCACCACCCCTGGAGTGACGCTCGCGCGCAACGGCGGGCCGGGCGGGTTCACCAGCATCTTCATCCGCGGCGCCCAGAGCGAGCAGACGGTCGCATTGATCGACGGGGTCAAGCTCAACGATCCCTCCTCGCCGGCGGGAGGATTCAATTTCTCCGATCTGCTGACCGACTCGATCGACCGGATCGAGATCCTGCGCGGGCCGCAGTCGGTGCTGTGGGGCAGTCAGGCGATCGGCGGTGTGGTCAACCTGATCACCCGGCAGCCGACCGGGGCGCTGAGCGTCCGCGCCACCGGCGAATATGGCAGCCATGACGAGGGGCATCTGACCGGCAACGTCTCGGGGACGGCCGGCCCGCTCGCGTTCAGCGCGGGGGCGGGCTATCTCACCACCGACGGCATATCGGTGTTCGATCGCGCGCTCGGAGCGACCGAGCGCGACGGCTATCGTCTGTTCGGCGCCAACACGAAGGCGGTCGTGACCTTGAACGACAGCGTCTCGGTCGACCTGCGCGGCTTCTATACCAGGAGCAAGGTCGATCTCGACGGCTTCGCACCGCCGACCTTCGCCTTTGGCGACACCCGCGAATATCAGCGCCAGGAACAGATCGTCGGCTATGCCGGACTCAACGCCGCGCTGCTGGACGGGCGGCTCAAGAATCGCCTTGCAGTCTCCTACGCGCTGGTCGACCGCGACAGCTATGATCCGACCCAGACGCCGAGCCGCACCCTGCGGGGCAGGGGCCGCAACGTCCGCTACGAATATCAGGGCATCGTCGACGTCACCGACTGGGCGCCCGCGACCTTCGGCGCCGAGCATCAGAAGGAATATTACCGCACCTTCGACACCTTTTCGGGCCTGCAGCGCCGCCGGGCGAATACCGACAGCATCTATGGCGACCTGCACCTGAAACCTGTGGAGGGCCTCAGCCTGGGCGCTGGAATCCGCTACGACGATCATAGCGGCTTTGGCAGCGCCACCACCAAGAGCGCCGACGTCTCCTGGTCGCCGAACCATGGCAACACGCGGATTCGGGCGAGCTATGGCGAAGGCTTCAAGGCACCGTCGCTCTATCAGCTTTACGGCGACTTCGGCGATCCCACGCTGGTGCCCGAGAAGGCGAGAGGCTGGGACGCGGGGATCACCCAGCGGCTGCTCGATGGCGCTATCGAGCTGAGCGCCACCTATTTCGCCCGCAAGGTCCGCAACCAGATCGACTTCGATCTCAGCAGCTTCACCTACGGCAATCTGGCCCGCGTCCGGGCGCGCGGCGTCGAGCTGGAGCTGCGGCTGCGGCCGGCGGACGGCTTCACCGTCGAGGCCAACTACACCTACACCAAATCCGTCAACCGCCAGCGCGGCGACGGCAATTTCGGCAACGATCTCGCGCGCCGGCCGCGCCACGGCATCAATGTCTCGGCCGACTACCGCTGGCCGTTCGGGCTCGAGACCGGCGCGACCGTCACCCATGTCTCGCACAGCTTTGACGATGCCGGCAATCTCAGCCGGCTCGAGGGCTATGTGCTGGTCGATCTGCGCGCATCCTGGCCGGTCACGCCCGATGTCGAGCTGTTCGGCCGGATCGAGAACCTGTTCGACGAACGCTACCAGACCGCGTTCCGATATGGGCAGGAACGCCGGACCGCCTCAGCCGGCGTCCGCCTGAGCTACTGAGCCAAGGGGACAGGACCGGCGGCGGGCTATCGGCCGCCGGTCCTGTCCGCCGCGGGCGATCGCGCGAGGCCGGCGTCGCGAACGGCTGCTTCGGATTGGGGACAAAGCAGCTGCGGAGCCACGCGTGGATCTGCCTGCGGCCCGCATTCCTATACGGCGATCGGCACGGGCCGAGCATTGCGTTGATCTACGATAAGGGAAAGCCCCTAGACCCCGATGCCGCGAGATTTGTGCCTTCAGGCCGAATCAGGATCGCGACTATTTGACGGGCCAGCCCGCGATGGCGGTGATGCGGATCGCGGCAAGGATCGACGGCGCGTCGAGTGCCGTCAGGGCGCGGGCGCGGTGGATCTGCACTGTGCGCGGGTCGAGCGACATGGCCGCCGCGATGTCCTGGTTGGTCCGGCCGAGGACCAGTCCCGCCAGTATCTCGGCCTCGACCGGGTTCAACCTGGCAATTCGCGCGCGCGCATCGGCAACCAGATCCGGACGTTCGACACCGTTCTCGATCTGGTAGAAGGCACGCTCGATCGCATCGAGCAGCGGCCGCATCTCGTATGGCTTGTACAGAAAATCGACCGCGCCCGCCCTGAAGGCCTCGATCGCCACCGAGGGATCGCCGAACCCGGTAACGACGATCATGCGGAAGCCCGGACGTCCCGACAGCGCGTGCATCACCTCGATCCCGCCGGCCCCTTCGAGCTGGAGGTCGAGCGCGACGCAGCCGGGCTCGAGACCGTCGAGGTCGGCGAGAAAAATGTCGCCGTTACGATATTCGCGGCATTCCAGATCGCCATGCGCCTGAACCAGGCTGACGATAGACGCCCGGACGACCGCCTCGTCGTCGACGACATATAATATCCGCCTTGCCGTCATGGTGTGACAGCACCCATGCGCTCTCTCATCCCCTGCGCCAAAAGCTTCGCATTTCTAGATAGTTACCGCCTATTCCCGGCCGCGCAACAAAAAGCTCAAAAAAATTAGGTTACGCCGCAGAAACAAAGCAGTCGATCCGCCAGCGGGCTGTCTTGCTCGTCGGCATCGCGAAGCTGATCCCAAGCTTTTCCTGAAGACGTTCAGTTCGTTCCGATCCCCTGTTGGACGAATTTCGCCACTCGTGTCACAAAAAAGGGACTTCTACAAAAGAAAATGTCTGTATTGCCAAGGAAATATGTTATTTTATTTCAATATGTGCATGATTGACGTGGATTCATCTCTTCGTTGCCAACTCATGTCCGGCACTCTCCTCGCGGGAGCGGAACCGGCGGCAAAAACCCGCTATAGGAAACGCGTCCACGCCTGCTCCCCCGGATTTTTACCTAGCACGAGCGGACGTGGAAACGCGCTGTTAACGGGTTCGCGGTAGGAAAGGGCACGGGCGACAAGCCTTCGCAATCGGGGATGATGCGCGTGCCCAAGCTGATTTTGACGGTGGACGACTCGCCCAGCATCCGGATGCTGCTCCGCTTCGCATTGTCGGGGCAGGGCTATTCGGTCGCCGAAGCCGAGGATGGTCTCGCCGCGCTCGAATGGCTCGCGGCGAACGATCGGCCCGATTTGATGATCACCGACATCAACATGCCGCGAATGGACGGTTTCGATCTGGTCGAGACGGTACGGTCGCAAGGATCGTACGGCGACATGCCGATCCTCGTCCTCTCCACCGAAAGCTCCGACGACAAGGTCGATCGCGCCCGGCAGGCCGGTGCCGACGGCTGGATCGTCAAACCCTTCGACCCCGCGCAGCTCGTCTCGGCGATCCGCCAGGCCGCCCCCTAATGGAGGCCGCCGCTTGTCGCTGATCCGTAAAGCCCGCGTACTTATCGTCGACGATTCCCTCCTGATGCGGGCCTTCTTCGGCGCCATTTTCGAGCGCGCCAAAGGTATCGAGGTGGTGGGCATCGCCGCGAACGCCGAGGAGGCGCGAAGGCTGATGATCGAGCAGCGCCCCAACGTCGTGACCCTCGACGTCGAGATGCCGGGAATGAGCGGGCTCGATTTCCTCGACGAGATCATGCGCGACCGGCCGACGCCCGTCATCATGCTGTCGTCGCTGACCCAGAAGGGTGCCGAGACGTCGTTCCAGGCGCTGGAACGCGGGGCGGTCGACTGCTTCCCGAAACCCTCCTCGGCCGATCGCGACAAATTCGCGGACAAGCTGTCCAAACTCGTCATCGCGGCGGCCAAGGGCTCGGCGCACATCGGGCGCTATGCCAAGGACGAGCCGCCCCGCGCGGCGGAGCCCCAGACGACACCGGCGGTCTATGACTGGAACGGCAAGATCGTGGCGATGAGCGCATCCACGGGCGGGATCGATGCGCTGCTGCAGATGCTCCCTAAATTACCCGCCGATTGCCCGCCGATGCTGATCATCCTCCAGATCGAGCCGGGCTTCGTGGCACCCCTTCTGGAGCGGCTGAAGACCCGCTGCCGTGCGAAGGTCATCGTGGCCGAGGACGGCCGGTGGCTCGAACCGGGGCTGATTCAGCTCGTCACCGATCCCGACACCCATGCGGTGATCGACCGCTGGCCCGATCCTTCGGTGCGGCTGCTCCATTCCAAGCCGGTCAACGGCGCCCGGCCCTCCGCAAGCCTTCTGTTCGCGACCGCCGCCCGGACGGCGGGCGCCAATGCCGTCGGCGTGATCCTCACCGGCATCGGGAAGGATGGCGTGGCGGGTCTCAAGGCGCTGCGGGCGGCCGGGGCACGCACCATATCGCAGAATTCGATGACCTGCCTGGTCGATGAGGCGCCGGCGGCCGCGCGCGAGGAGGGAGCGGTCGAACTCGATCTGCCGCTTGACCAGATCGCCGGTGCGCTGCTCGAAAGCTGCCGCCGCATGGCCGACGCAGCGTGATCGGAGCAGGACGATGATGGGCAGGATCAGCCAGGATCGTCTTCTCGCGATGCTCGCCGACGAACTCGACGCCGCGCATGCCCAGCTCGCGGCGCTCAGCATCGCGCTGGTCGGCGATTCCACGGTCGCCACCCGCCATTTCGTCCCGCTCCAGGCGCTCGATCATGCAGGCCAGCGCTGCGCCTCGATCGCGGCGATCCTGCGCTCTGGCGACCTGCACATGGCGAGCCGCACCGCGCCTCTCGAAAGCATTCCGGCGCGGCTCGCGGCGCTGACCGAGACACTTGGCTGCGGGCGCGGCAGCCGGGTGGACTAGATCCTGGTTTAGGAAGAAACGGCCTGAAAGCCGAATCACCGTCTAGGCGCGCGCGCCATCGAACAGGGCAATCAGCTGCGGCGCGATCCTGTCGACATCGTGCCGCGCCGCGACGCGCTTGCGGCCTTCGCGGCCCATCTTCGCCAGGGTCGTCTTGTCGGCCGCCATTGCCGCACCGATCGCGGCCGCCAGGCCTTCGGCATCGCCGGGCTCGACCAGCCAGCCACATTTCTCGTCGACCAACTCGGGGACGCCGGCGATACGGGTAGCGATCACCGGCCGCCCCATCGCGAAGGCCTCCATGATCACGATCGGCAAGCCTTCGGCGTGGCTCGGCAGCAGCAGCGCGCGGGTCTCGCCGATGCGGCGGCGGACCTCGGCATTGGTGCGCCATCCGAGCAGCTTGACGCGACCGCCCGTGGCGGTGCCGGTAATTTCACGTTCGATCGCGGCGCGACTCTCGCCATCGCCGATCAGCACCACCGACAAGCCGGGATGCTGCGGCACCACCGCCGCGACCGCCGCCGGAATCTCGGTCTGGCCCTTTTGCGGACAGAGCCGCCCGACGCTGAGCAGCCGCGCGCTCATCGGCGGCGGACTCGGCGTCTCGGGATAGTCGGACAGGTCGACCCCGCAGGGCACCACCCGTATACGGTCCCACAGATGCTCGGGCAGATGGGCGCACAGCCGGTCGCGGCAATATTGGCTGATCGCGACCACATGAGCGGCGTGCCGGACCTTGTCGGTGACGCTGTTGGCCGCGAGTTCCTCGAGCTCGTCGGGGCCATGGACGGTGAAGCTATAGCGGGGGCCGCCCAGCAAGCGGCACAGCATCGCCACCGTCGCCGCATTGGTGGAGAAATGGGCGTGGACATGATCGATACCGAGCGCGGCGCAGCGCTTCCTGAGGCGGATCGCCTGCGCGAGATAAGCGGTGTGGCGGACGAGGCCACCGCCTGCGGCGCGCTGCATCTCCCCGATCGCATCGAGCGCCTCGCCGAAGCTGCGCGGGCGCGACAGCGCGTGACGGGCCAGCCCGCCCATCAGCCGCCCGCTCTTTCCGGTCAGCAGATATTCGGTGCGGCCGCGTTCGCTCATGTCCTGCGGATCGACCAGCCGCTCGGACCAGTGCCGCACCGCGAAGCGCTGGACCGGAATCCCTGCCCGTTCGATCGCGGCGATCTCGCGCCGGATGAAGGTGGTGCTGGTCATCGGATAGCTGTTGAGCAGATAAGCGAGCGTCATGATGCCCTCGCCTCGTCGATCAGCCGGGCGGCGCTCAGCATCCGCTCATGGCTCACGACCGGACTTTCGACCGCGCCGGCGCGGAACAGCGCGGTGAAATGCTCGATCTCATGCATGTAAGGCGAGGGCCCGTGCGGCCGCCATTCGCCGAGTGCCCTGCTCGAGGCGTCGCCCAGCCGCCTGATCACCGGATCCTGCCGGATGTGACGCCACAGCGGCGACGGCGGCCGACGGCGGCGTGAGGTGAAGCGGAGGCGCTGGGCGGTGAGCAGCGGCGGTGCCACCTCGATCGCACCGGCATCGCCCTCGATCCGCAGGCTGTTGTCGAGCCGCTTGTCGAACGACACCGCAAGTTCCGAGCGGCCGCCATCGGCATGATCGAGGGTGAAGCGCGCGGCGACGTCGATGCCCCCCGGCCCGCGCTCCACCTCGTGGCGGACGACGGCGACCGGCCCAAGCCCGATCAGCGCCAGCATCAGCGGATAGACCGCGCGATCGGCGAGTACCCCGCCGTCGGCTTCGAACAGGCGAGGATGGGTCGTCCGCCCGATCGGATAGCCGAAGCTGGCCTCCAACCGGCGCACTGCGCCGAGGCGGCCTGACTGCGCCGCCTGGAGCGCTGCCGAGACAGCCGGGAGAAACGGGGTCGCCACGGCCTCCATGTAAAGGAGGCCTTTTCGTTTCGACAGCGATATCACGCGTTCGGCCTCCTCCGCGCTCATCGCGCAGGGCTTCTCGCAGAGTACCGCCTTGCCGGCCTCGAGCGCCGCCACCGAGCGTGCGGCATGATCGCGGTTGCGGCCGGCTATATAGATCGCCTCGGCATCGGCCTCGCCGGCGTCGCCGACCAGCGCGCGCATCACCGCCGCCATCCGCCCCCGGCCGATCACCCCGAAGCGTAGCGGCGCCATCAGGTGCCCCAATCCATCGGCGCGATGGCGGCGAAGCTGGTGCGCGGTCGATATTCGCCCCCTGCCTGCATCGCCAGGGACACCTCGGTCAGGTGAAGCGCGAAATCGCCGGCAAGGCGCGGCGGCCGGCCGACGGCGATCGCCCGCGCCATCTCGGCCACGCCCAGCGCAAAGTTCATCGATGCGGCTCCGCGCCGCCCGACCACCGGGTGGCGCCCGCCGGCCGGGCGCACCCGCGCCGCGAACGGGCTGTTGATCAGCCGCCGCCCGACGACGTGCCGCCGCCGGACACGGACGGGCGCGTCGTTGGCCCAGCCATCGTCGACCTCGATCATGCCGGCGTCGCCGAAGATCCGCAGGCGATGATCGTGCCGCGCCACGATCGAACAGGTCAGCCGCGCGACCGTCGCATCGAAGAACAGGCTGGCCGAGGCATAATCGGGCGCATCGTGCCCGAACCCGGTCTGCGCATCGTCGAGCAGCCGCGCCGACCCGGCGACGATCCGCCGCACCGGACCGAACATGGCCATCAACCAGCCGAGATAATAGCCGGCATGTTCGAGCGTGCAGCCGGTGCGAAATTCGTCCGCCGCCGGCCAGGGCGCACCGCTGACGGAGCGCCAGCGCCAATGAGGCGCGGCGGGCAGGAAGTCATCGTCAAGCTCGGCATAAGCGAGCCGCGGCCGGCCTATCCGTCCCTCCCGGACGGCGGCCCAGGCGGTCTGCGCCGCCTGGCCGAGCAGGCTGCACGGCGCCGACGCGAGATGGAGCCCCCTGGCCGCGGCGCGCGCGGCCAATGCCTCGGCCTCGGCGATCGACAGCGCGAGCGGCTTTTCGCACCAGACGTGGCAGCCGGCATCGAGCGCCGCGCCGGTGACTTCGGCATGAGCGTGCGGATTGGTGAGATTGAGCACGATGGTGGGGGCAAGCGCGGTAAGCGCTTCGAAGCTCGCCGCCGCGCTCAGCCCCCAATGGCCTGTGAAGGCGGCGAGCCGGGCCGTGTCGACATCCCAGACACCGACGATCTCGAGTTCGGGGAAGGTCCGGAGCGACGGCATGTACAGGTCGGCGACGTAGCCCGCGCCGACGATCGCGATTCGGGTGCTTGCCCGGTGGTCCCCCGCTGCCATGGGCCGGAGCCTAGAGCCTCGGGGCGGGTCACCGCAATGGCCACCGCTCGGGTATCAATTGAGTATCAACGCCGCGCCAACAATATCGTTCGCCACCGAAGCTGGAGTGACGAGCCCGGACGAGGCGGTGCCGGGTTTTACACGCTCTCAGTTTAACGATAAGGTGCCCTCCATGGAATCGGACCGCATTCAGAAGCTAACCGAGGCGCAGCGCGTCTGCCTGCGCATGGTTCTGATGCATCTTTCGTCCAAGGACATCGCCAGGGAACTGGGAATTTCTCCGCATACCGTCGATCAGCGGCTGCGCATGGCGATCCAGGTGCTCGGTGTTGCGAACCGGTTCGAAGCGGCCCGAATCCTGGCCCGTCACGAGAGCCCGACACCATATCAATCAGCCGTATATCAAACACCGCATGTTGCTCCCCAGCCGATCCATGCCACTGTCGACCTGTCCGACATTCATGGGGTTCGGCAGGGCAACGAAGCTTTCCATGGCACCGGGGTACGGGAGGAACAGATAGCGTTCCGAACGCCCGCATTCGCCACGGGCAGCAATTTCGCGAACCTGCCTTTCCCCACGCCGGGGAGGGAGCAAAATGACCTAAACATCGTGCAACGGCTGGGCTGGATCGTATCGATCGCAATAGCCTCTGCCCTTGCTTTCGGCGGGCTTCTCGCCGGGCTTGATGCGCTGAAGCGGCTCTTACTAGCCTAAGCGCTTCCATCGTTTTCACAGCATCGTCCACAGGGACGCGCCGGCCCCTCGGGAGGCCGCGCGAAGGGAGATTCACATGTTCAATCGCCAGACCATTATCAAGCGTCGTGAAGTTGCCCAGGGTGTTGCCGATCGGTTGATGGCCGCCGAGCACGCGATCGACCTCGCCATCGCCCGTACCGCAGAGTTGACCGGCTTCATTCCTTCGGCCCGCGCAGAGGCCGACCTCGCTTGCGAAGTGGCACAGGAAGCGCTCGAATATGCGGCGGAGAGCTTCTCCGCGCTGGTCAAGGCGCGCGCGCAGATGATCGCCAGCCACCGCGAGCTGGCCGCGACCAAGGATCAGGTCGGGCTCAGGGCCTATGCTCTTGGCGGCTTGGTCGGCAAGGCCGAAGTGCGCCACCTCGCCGAGGTCGCCTGAGCCCCGTTCGAAGCTGGCGCGCCCACGAAACGCCGCGCTTGACCGGAGCATAGCCATATGATCCGGTCGAGCAATGGCCCAGTGGAACCAGTTTCTCTACCTGCTCGCGCTCATCTCCGTCTGTTCCTATGCGGGACGGCAAGGGGGATGGCCCGAGCGGGCCGGCGCAGCGATCATGGTGGTGGGCTCGATCCTGACCGTGATCGCCGCGATGTCATTCTATCCGGGGTGGCGAACGCCCGAAGCAGGCATCTTCATCGTGGACCTGCTCGTCCTCGCGGCGTTCGGCAACCTCGCGCTGTATAGTGATCGATTTTGGCCGATATGGGTAACATCCTTCCATTTGATCGCGGTCACAATCCATGTGGCGATGCTCGTCGATCCCTCGGTGGCGGCGCGGGCCTATTCATGGGCAGCGGAGGTCTGGGCCTATCCGATGCTGGCGGGCATAGCGGTCGGCACCTGGAATCATGTTCAGCGGGCAGCGACGCGCAGGGGGAATGCCGCAAGATATTAGAGGCGCTGCTGCTGCCGCTCGGCACGCCGCACACCGGCGCGATCGTCGATGAGCTCCTCGACGAGTTCGGCAGCCTCCCCGCGATTCTCGCGGCCGAGCCCGCCGCGCTCCACGCCTGCCTGCCCGAAGACGGCCATGTCGCCAGCTTCCTGATCGCGGTGCGGGTGGCGATGCTTCACTCGCTGAGAACCGAGCTCGGACAGAGTCCCATCCTGTCCACGTCCGAGGCGTTGACCGATTATCTGTTCGCCAGCATGGCCTACCACCAGATCGAGCATCTGCGCGTGCTGTTCCTCAATTCGAGCAACCGGCTGCTGCGCGACGAGCTGATGTCCCAAGGCACGGTCAATCAGGCTCCGCTCTACCCGCGCGAGATCCTCAAGCGGGCGCTCGAGATCGGCGCCACCGCGCTGATCATCGTCCACAACCATCCCTCGGGCGATCCGACGCCCTGCCAGGCCGATGTCAAGGCGACGGCCCATCTGGTCGCTGCCGCCAGGCCGCTTGAAATTGCGGTTCACGACCACCTCATCGTCGCGCGCACCGGCTGGCGCAGCCTGCGTGCGGAGGGATGGATCTAGGGAATGTCGCAACCGGAGAAGAAGAGTCACAGCTCCATGGAGACCAGCATGATACGGGATTTCGCGCGGCGGGTGATCGACGATTTCGGTGATCAGACCGACAGCTATGTCGCCAGCCGCATCGGCGTGCTGATCCGCGACGGGGACAGCTATGGCGTCGGCCTGTGGAAGGCGGTCGCCACCGAGATCGAACGGCTTCGCATTCCGCACGAGCATAGGCCACGCAGCCGTCACTGAAACGTCGCGCCAAAAGGTTAAACGGAATTAGCGAGAGCTAAACAGGGTCCCGGCCGGCTGTCCTCCCCCCGATCCAGCCGGCCGGGCACGCAGGGAGGGACTTCCAGCCCCAAGGGGCGGCGGGCCGACAGGGGCATTGCGGTCCGCCGCCCGACTTGGGCGAAAGGTCGGTTTATCAATGATCGATGTCGACCGGAGCCAGAACGCCCGCCGGCCCAGCTTCGCTGAGACAGGCGCTAACGCTGTCGGCGTCGCACGCAGAATGTGTGGCTGAGACCGGCCCCGTTTCCGGCCGCTCCGTCCTCTCGAACCTCGACGAGCCTGCAGTCCGCCTCCTCGATGATACGATAGATGACCGATTGTGCGAGAGCGTGCATTTCCATGACCGGTTTCTCGCTGGCCAGATATTCGGCAGCGGAGAAGGCCTGCCCATGGATATATGTGGGCATCTGGACGATCGCGACGCCGCCAGGGGCAAGCGCCGCCAGCAATTTCGCGTAAAGCGCGGCCATCACCGGTGGCGGATTGTGCTGGAGGACGATGAGGCTGATTACGAAGTCGAATCCGCGATAGCGATCGAGCTCGGCAACCGATCCAATGGCCTCGAAGTTGACGTTCGAGACGGCTTTCGCACTCGCCCGTTCGGTTGCCAGCCGTAGATGCGACGGCGATATATCCACGCCGACCACTTGGCCGGCGAACGGCGCCAGTCCCAGCGTCAGACGGCCGACGCCACAGCCGAAATCCAACGCTTTCCCAAAGCTCGTCGATATTCCCTCGCGGCGCAGAAAGTTGAGATGGGCGTTGACGGCTCTCTTTCCGCTCGCGTAAAAATTCTCGACATTGGCGGCCAGATTGTCGCGGCGAAAATCGTCGCTGACGAGCACCGACCAATGCGGCTCGGTTTCGCCCAAGGCCCGCCACTCCTTGGATATCCTTTCAAACATCGCCTCGAGCTGGTCGGGCGCGCAATCGATATTGCGATCGGCCCACGCCTCGTTGGCGAACCGGCCGATCGGCAACGCGCGACCCTGCTCGAATTCGGGACTGCTGAGAAATATCCGCCGGAGATCGGCCAGATCCGCCGCCGCCATCGCATGCCCGACGACATCCTCGTTTTCGGGCTCCCGCCCCAGGATCAAGCGATAGGCGTAGATTACTTCGTCTCGCGTGACGGTCATGAGCTTCTCGGTCTGGTTCAAGGCTATCGGCGGCCACGCTCCGATCCGGGCTGCGATATGCGATCGGATCCGCCGCTGTCGACCACCATGTTCGTTTCGCTCGAGATTATTCGGTCCGTCGCAGGAGCTGCGGTCAATCGGCACGCCGGGTCGGGACACCGTAAACCATGCTGATGTCGACGCCCGATGCCGAAGTGGCGACAGCCCTCCTTCCCCTTGCTTGCTTGCGTTGAGTACGAGCTGTTACCAGGTGGCATGAATCCGACCTTACCCCGCTTCGAAGGCCCCATCATCTTGGCCCAGACCGCGGCCGGCGCGGACTATGAGGCGATGCTGGCGGCGAGTGCGGATCGGCATCGCCGCTATTGCGAGGTCAACTCCATCCGCTTCTGGAGCGAGGTCGGGATCCGCCGGGGTTTCGACCCCTGGCACGCCACCTTCAATCGGATCGAAATGCTCCACGATCTGCTCGCTCTGGGCTTCGACGGCTGGTTTCTCTACCTTGACGCCGATGCCCTCATCCGCCAGATGGATTTCGACATCCGCCGATATCTCGGCCGGCGCCGGCACTATGCCATGATCGCCACCCCCGGCGGCGAACCCCACTGGGCGATCAACGCCGGCGTCTTGTTCCTCAACTTGGGCGACAAGCGCTGCCGCGACCTCGCTGGCCGCTGGATAGCCAATGTCCACCGGGTCGTGACGCTCGATCTGCTCAGGCGGTCGAGGGAGCCCTGGCAGCCGCTTCCCGACGGCACGCCCTTCCCAGACGATCAGCATCTGCTTCAGGTCATTCTGCGCGACCACCCTGCACTGCTCGCCGCCACGCTGGTCGAACGCGATCAGCTTTTCAACATGGGCGGCGGACGTTTCATTCGCCAGTTCATCCGGGCGGGTGGCACCCCGGCTTACCGGCTCGCCGCGATCCACCGCACCATTGCGGCCCATCCCCATGATTAGCGTGACGATGGTGCGGCGGCCCGCCTACCCCTCGTCGCCCATTCGAAGGGCCGCGATGAAGGCCTCCTGCGGGATCTGCACCGAGCCATATTCGCGCATCCGCTTCTTGCCTTCCTTCTGCTTCTCGAGAAGCTTGCGCTTGCGGGTGGCATCGCCGCCATAGCATTTGGCGGTCACGTCCTTGCGCATCGCCGCGATCGTCTCGCGCGCGATCACCTTGCCGCCGATCGCCGCCTGGATCGGGATCTTGAACAGATGGCGCGGGATGAGATCCTTCAGCCGCTCGCACATATGCCGGCCGCGCGCCTCGGCGGCGGCGCGGTGGACGATCATGCTGAGCGCGTCGACCGGCTCGTTGTTGACCAGGATCGACATCTTGACGAGGTCGCCCTCGCGATAGCCGATCTGGTGATAGTCGAAGCTCGCATAGCCCCGGCTGATCGATTTGAGACGATCGTAGAAGTCGAACACCACCTCGTTGAGCGGCAGTTCATAGGTGATCTGCGCCCGGCCGCCGACATAGGTCAGGTTCTTCTGGATGCCGCGCCGGTCCTGGCAGAGCTTGAGGATCGAGCCGAGATATTCGTCGGGGACATAGATGGTCGCCTCGATCCAGGGCTCCTCGATCATGTCGATCCGGTTGGGATCAGGCATGTCGGCGGGGTTGTGCAGCTCGATCGTCTTGGCGTCCTCGGTCTTCGAATGGCTGAGATGGAGCCGATAGACCACCGAGGGCGCGGTGGTGATCAGGTCGAGGTCATATTCGCGGGTCAGCCGCTCCTGGATGATTTCGAGATGGAGCAGCCCAAGGAAACCGCAGCGGAAGCCGAAACCCAGCGCTGCCGAGGATTCCGCCTCGAAGCTGAACGAGGCGTCGTTGAGGCGCAGCTTATAGAGGCTCTCGCGCAGTTTCTCGAAATCGGCGGCGTCAATCGGGAACAGCCCGCAGAACACCACCGGCTGGACTTCCTTGAAGCCGGGCAGCGCCTCCGCGGTCGGCCTGCGGGCTTCGGTGATGGTATCGCCGACGCGGGTCTGGCTGACCTCCTTGATCTGCGCGGTGATGATGCCGATCTCGCCTGCGGCGAGCTCCCCGAGTTGCTCGAGCTTGGGCCGCATGCACGCTACCCGGTCGACCAGATGCTGGGTACCATGCTGCATGAACATGATCTGCTGGCCCTTTTTGAGGATGCCTTCGATCACGCGTACGAGGATGACGACGCCGAGATAGGGATCATACCAGCTGTCCACCAGCATCGCCTTGAGGGGCGCGCTGCGGTCACCCTTGGGGGGCGGGATTCGGGTGACGATCGCTTCGAGCACTTCGGTAATGCCGATACCCGACTTGGCGGAGGCGAGCACCGCGTCGTCGGCGGGCAGGCCTATGATGTCCTCGATCTCCTTCTTCACCTTGTCGGGCTCGGCGGCAGGCAGATCGATCTTGTTGATGACGGGCACGATCTCGTGATCATGCTCGATCGATTGATAGACGTTGGCGAGAGTCTGGGCCTCGACCCCCTGGGCGGCGTCGACCACCAGCAGCGCGCCCTCGCAGGCGGCCAGGCTGCGCGACACCTCATAGGCGAAGTCGACATGGCCGGGCGTGTCCATCAGGTTGAGGACATAGGCGTTTCCGTCCTTGGCGGTATAGTCGAGACGCACCGTCTGCGCCTTGATGGTGATGCCACGCTCCTTCTCGATATCCATATTGTCGAGCACCTGCGCCGACATCTCGCGCTCGGTCAGGCCGCCGGTCTGCTGGATCAGCCGGTCGGCCAGGGTCGACTTGCCATGGTCGATATGGGCGATGATCGAAAAGTTGCGGATGCGGTCAATCGGGACGGTCACGAAAATCTCAATCACGGCGAGAGGAAGTCGCGCGCGCCATAGCAATCCATGCGCCGCGAAGCAAAAGCAGATGGGGATGTGCTTTTTGGCATAGTCAGCTTTTCCCTTTTCGGGAATTGTCCAGGTCGAGACGGGGTGCGATTCGCCCAGATGACGCCCCCCGGTCTCGACATGAACGGGGGTTCACCGAATGAAATACGTCCTTTTGGCGGCCGTTGCCGCGCTTTCCACACCTGCTTTCGCCGCCGATGCGCCGGTCACGCTTGCCAGGTGCGACAAGCCGCTCGGCAGCATCGCCGTCGTCGACGGCGACACCCAGGGCTGGACCAAATATGGCCTGAGCAGCCCGCGCGACCTGATCGCGGCGATGGCCAGCCAGAGCGGCTGCTTCACGCTGCAGGCGAATGGCAGCGGCGCGCCCGCCGATTTCCTGCTCAATGCTATCGCCGGCGACAAGGAGGAGGTCGACAAGGGCATCGGCCTCGCCCAGACGGCGCTGACCGAAGGGCTGGTCCGGTCGGGCATGGCCGGCCGGCTGGCGGGCGGCATGCCGTTCGGCGGCCAGGCGCTGGGCATGCTCGGCGGCTTCGGAGGCAAGAAGAAGACGGTGGCCGCGGGCCTTCGGGTGATCAACCCGGCGACCGGCCAGACCGTCGTCAGCGGCTCGGGCCAGCAGACCAAGACCCAGGTCTCGATCGGCGGACTCGGCGGCATGGGCGGCAATCCCTGGGCGGACGCCGCCCGCGAGAACATCATCGCGCGGGGCTATGGCGATTATGTGAACAGCGGCTATGCCACGTCGAAGGATGGGCAGATGCTGGCCAGCGCCTTCGTGATCGCCTTCAATGCCATCGTCGCGCAGCAGGCTGCGCTGGCGGCCGTGAAGCCGGCGGGCAGCGCGCTGACGCCAGTTGCGACCAAGCCGGGTTACACCACCGCGATCGACACCAATCTCTATGCCGCCCCGGCCAAGGGCCAGGCGGTACGCGGGCTGCGCGCGGGCACCGTGCTGACGCCGAGCGGCGCGCGCGAGGGCCTGTTCGTCGAGGTCAGCGACGCCTATGGCACCAAGGGCTGGGTCTCGGTCGAAGATCTGAAATAGATCCGCGATCCTCGTTGATCGCAGGGCGCTTCGGCTCCGCCCGAGGGCGGGCCGAGGCGCCCCATTTCGGCCGCGCCTCACGGCTGAGCGCACGGGCGAAGTGGACAGGCCCATCCGAGCGCGGCGCGCGCGGACAGCGAAAGACCGCCGCGGACGGCCTACTCCGAAAGGAAGGTCGCGGCCTGCTCGATCGGGGCGCGAAGCGATCGGAACCCGTTGGCCGGATGATTCAGGTCCGGATATCCGAACGACGCGCCGACAACCACCATGCGATTGTCTGGAATGTCGAAGAATTCATGCATCAACCCCGCATAGGTCGCCAGCGCAGCCTGAGGGATCATGCCGAGGCCAAGGCTCTGGGCCGCGAGCAGCAGGCTGCCGACATAGAGCCCGCAGTCGATGGCCCCATAGACACCCAGATCGCGCTCGGACGTCACCAGCAGCATATGTGGAGCGCCAAAGAGCCTGAAATTCTCCAGTGCCTGCTTCGCGGACGCCTCCCGGTCGCCGTAGCCGACACCGACGCTGCCATATAGCTGCCAGCCGACCTCACGCTGGCGTTCCTTGTAAACGCCACGATAAGCGGCCGGAAATGGGAAATCGGGTTCGCCGAAGGAGATGCCACCCTGAGCGAAATCCGCCGAGGCCTTTTCGAAAAGAGCCTCGCGGAAGCGTTCGGTAGCCTTGCCTTCCGTAACGATGACCTGCCAGGGCTGGGAATTGCACCAGGAGGCGGACATCTGCGCCAGACGCAGCATGTCCTCCGTGACCGGGCGGGGAACAGGCCGCGGCAGATAAGCGCGGCAGCTGAAGCGTCCGGCGAGGAGCCGGGAAAGCGCGAGCGTATCGGCTGTCGCGGCTGGCGATGCCGCTCCTTCGTCAAGCGGCTTTCGTTCGATCGACGTCACATATCACTCCATGGCTTGACCTTCTGTCCGGCGATATTTGCGCGGCACCCGATGGAGTTGCAACCCTGGACATGCGGCCAAACCGCCCGGCGTTCTCCACCGGCTTCGTCCGCTATCCCGGCGGCGGCAAAAAACGGCACATCCTCGCCACCCGCCCGACGGAAATTTAAAGACCCTGTATGAAGGCATGGTCGCCGCGCGATGAGGGTTCATGCGCTCATCCTCGCCCGGATATCATTCGCCCGCTGGAGAAAATTGGATGCGGCCTCCCTCCGCTGCCGCGCCCTCTATCGCGGCAATCAGGCGATGCAAGTTCACCGCGTCTTGGAACGACGGCGCGATGCGCGTTCCGTTGCGCAGGTCGGCCGCCATCTGAGCGTAAATACAGGCTACATTGCCGACGATGGGATCCGGAGAAAACCCTGGACGATAGCGGTCAGGCACCGGAAGCTCGCGCATGGCACGTTCGTCTCCACGGGCACCCTGGAGAGAAAGCTGAACCATCTGCGTATGGCCCGAAGGAGCCGTGACCAGAATGTCGCCCTCCGTCCCGTTAATTTCCCACGTAAATCCAACCGCATGCTTCGGAGGGCCCCCACGATAGTGAACGGATATAGGAGCACCACTCGCCAATGTGCCGCTGATCAAGATCTGGTCCGGAGCGCTCTTCGGGATGTTGGCTCCTGTGTCCAACGCCACGACCGAGGTGCGTCTGTTGGCGATCAGCGCGGACAACTCGGAAAAATCGCCGAGCACATCGCGTATGGCAGCCAGAGTATGACCGAGAGGAATGGTCAAAAGCGTCGCGCCATTGGCCCTGTTCATCAAATAGGAATCGATCGATTCCACCGCCGTGGTTGGGCCCCATCCCCGCCCCGGCGAGTTGGCGTCCGTTCCCCGGCCCGTGACGGTGGTGGAGAGAACATCGCCGACATATCCATCTTCCAACAGCTGGCGCAAATACAGGATTTCCGGCGCCGCACGCGCCTGACTTCCTATCACGCCCAATATGCCCGCGGCAGCGGCGGAGCTCGCCATGGATTCTGCTTCCGCAAGGCCGTTTCCGAGCGGCCATTCACAATAGACATGTTTGCCTGCCTGGATCGCGGCCTCGACGATCGCCAAGTGATGCGGCACCTTCACGGCAACCGTCACCACGTCGATGTCGGACGAACGGACCAGGTCCAGATAATCGGCGTAGGCATTGGGGATTCCCGACGCGCTCGCGGCGGCTTGCGCGCTTTCCAAGGTGGTGTTGGCCACGCCGGCAATCTCAAAATGCTCCGACAGCGCCCGGAGGGCGGGAATATGGGCGTGCCATGCCCAGCTTCTCCCCGCCTGAAGCCCCACAATCCCGACTCGGAACCGTCCGTCGTTCATTCCCATGCCCTCATGCCGGGCGCGAACTCCTCTCCGCGCCCATTCCGCCGTTACGAGCGGCAACAGACGCTCTACTGCTGTGATCAGCAGTAACGCAGCCTCGGCCTTCGCGCGCAACCCGAGATATGGCATTCCGTATATGCGGATGTTGGCCACGCAGAGTTGCACAGACAGTGGATCTGCGTACTGGAATAGATGATTCGTCTCTTATCGGCGACCACGCTCTACTCCACGAGTGGCATCTATACTGTGACAGGGCAAGTAATCGCGGCTAGGGATATGGGTGCGGAAATGCGGAGAAATCTGAGAGATGTAGAGATATTTGGTCCAGAACTTGACCGTCCGGAGTGCGTTCTCGCTACCGCGCGCGGCGACCTGTACACGTCCAATTCGCGCGGAGGGGTCTCGATCATCGACGCGGGCGGCCGTCATCACGCTTTACTCGCGAAGAGCCCGCCGTCACAGTTTCTGCCGAACGGCATCGACCTGATGCAGGATCGTTCGGTTCTCATCGCCAATCTCTCTTTGGAAGGAGGTGTATGGCGGCTGCTTTTCGACGGGACGCTCGAACCTTATCTGATGGAGGTTGAAGGGAAGCAACTCAGCTTCGTGAATTTCGTCAATCACGATCACCATGGCCGCTGCTGGGTAACGGTCAGCACCCGTACCAGCCCCCTCGGCAACGCGGCTGTGAAGGGGATGGCGGACGGCTATCTCGTTTTATCCGATCGGCGCGGCGCGCGTATAGTCGCGGACGGCTTGGCGCTGGCGGGTGAGGCGAAAGTCCATCCCTCTGGATCTCACATCTATGTCATAGAGACGACGGGACGGCGGCTGTCACGCTGCAAAATTCTTGACAACGGCGACCTGGGACCGGTGGAGCCGGTGTGCGAGTTTCAGGAAACCGGAGAATTTCCCGATGGCTTCTCCTTCGATAGCGAGGGCCACGCATGGGTCACCATCGTGGTTTCAAACAAGCTCGTTCGGGTAAATCCGGCGACCGGCCAGCGGGAAACCTGGATATCGGACGAAGATTTCACCCACAGCTCCGTAGTCGAATCGGCATTCGAGCGGGGGCAGATAATTCAGTGGTCAGGCGGCGATTTTCACCGGCTCAACATGCCGTCCAGCATCGCCTTCTCCGGGCCTGACCTCAAGACCTGCATCGTTGGCACGAACCGCGGCAGGCGCTTGGCGAAATTCGCGTCGCCCGTTCCCGGCATGATCCCCCCCTATTGGCATTATTAAGAAGTGAGCCGCGTGTAGTGATCGCTATTTTCGCGTCGACGCAGGATAGTTTGCGACCACGCATGGTCCGGGTACTGGAAGATACGATAGCCAGAGTCAGTCGCATGGAGAACCACCATGGAAAAGGTCGTAATCACGGGATCGGAAAGCGGAATCGGCAAGGCAACCTGCGAAGCGGTACGTGCGGCTGGAATGATACCGATAGGCACCGATCTTCATGAATCGAGTAAGTATGGCTGGGAATATCATCGCTGTGATCTCGCCAAGCCGGACGATGTTGAGAAAACATTCGCGAACATCCGCGATCGCCACGATCCGATTCGCGCCTTTGTCCACAGTGCTGGCCATTATCATGCGAAGACCTTCGATTCGATCAACATCGAAGACTTTGACCGAAGTTACGCGGTCAATCTGCGGGCGCCCTTTATAGTTTCGAAATTGCTAGCGCCTGGCATGATCGCGGCGGGCCGTGGCCAAATCATCAACATCTCCTCCGTCTCGGGCCACACAGGCAGTCTCGTGACGGACTATGGTGCCACCAAGGCCGGTCTGATTGGCCTCACCAAGGGGCTCGCCAAGACGCTCGGACCCAGCGGCATCAGGGTCAATGCCATTGCTCCCGGCCTCGTCGACACACCGATGGGAAAGCGCGTGCAGCCCGAAATGCTCAAGCGCTCGATCGAGGCGTGTCCGCTGCGCCGCGCCAGCACCCCGGAAGAGATAGCGGGGTTGGTGATGTTCGTGATCAGCGACGCCGGCGCCTACATCAATGGGGCGGTGCTCGATATCAATGGCGGCTCCTGGTGAGCGTCGCGGCCCCTTCAGCTCATGGGCCGACATCCCCCGCTTCCGGAAGACGGCGAGGGAGCCACAACTGTTCACCGCCTCGCGGTGGAAAGCCCGCCGTCACCCAGTCGGGAACGGGTGACGGTCCCCGATCAGCCTTTCGCCGGACAGATTTGCCAGACGCTTCCCTCCGCCTCGCAGGAGGCGTAAATCGTTCCGTCCCGACCGACAGCCAGTCCGGCGAACGGCGTGAGTGGCCCGTTCATCATGAGTTCGGGAATGCCTGTCAGAATGTTGCGGCGACCTGCAAGCGGCGCGTCCGTGGCGAAACCCGCGGCGATGGTCTTCGCGGTACCGGAGGCCAGTTCCACCTGCACCACCGCTCCAGCCCCCTTGTCGAGGACATAGAGCCGGTCACGATGGACAGCCAGGCCTTGCGGTTCGACGAGGTCCGCTGCCAACACGGCGGTTCCTCCGGAACCGTCGATCGCAAGCACGCGCCCTGCCGACGCCTCGCTGACGAAGATCGCGCCGCCGGGGCCGGCGCAGATTCCCGACGGACCTTGCAATCCCGACGCGAGGACGTGGCCGGATGAACCATTGCCGAAACCACGGACTTTGCCCGCGCCTTCCTCGCAGACCAGGACCTGCCCGTCCGGCGAGATCGCAACCCCCATTGGCTGCTGTAGACCCTCGGCCAGTAATTCGGCGGAGCTGCCGAAGCGATATCTCGCCAGCGTGCCCATCGGGCTCGTAAAATACATCGTCCCATCGGGCGCGACCGCGACGCCCCGCATGAAGGGGGGCGCCCCCTCGTCCATTACCAGGACAGGCCGCGCAGAGACGCCGCCCTCGCCCAGGATCGCGAGGGTCACCCCGTCGGCGACCAGTATCTCCCCCGCCGTGCCGCAGGCGATCCCGAAAGGCCCGAGCATCGCGCCCGGAACGATCGTCTCGGCGGCGGCGCCCGGTCGCAGGCGGCTGATCGTTCCGTCCGTGAAATGCGAGATGAAGACGCTTCCGTCGTCGCCCAGATCGAGATTGTCTATGCCCATCGGAGCCGTGGCGAAAATTTCTTTCCGTCCACTGGACAGGTCGAACATCGCCACGGACCCATCGCCCGCGCAGGTGGTGAACAGGCGGCCCCGCCTGTCGAACTTCACCGCGGTGGGAAAATTCAGGCCGCCGGTGAAGCGCGTCGGCGCGCCGCCCTCCATCGGAAGGCGCCAGATCTCGCCCGCCCCCACCGCCGGAAAGTAGAAGAAGCCGTCCGGCCCCATCGCAAATGCGTTGGGATGATCCAGGTCGCCGGCAAGAAGCCGCGGACTGCCGCCGTCGGCATAGAGTTCGAATATTCGCCCACCGGGACGGTATTCGCTGATAAACACCCGATCGTTCACGATCGTGAGGCCGTTGGCAACCGGGAGATCAGAGGCGATGACATCGACCTGCCCGTTGGGGCGGATCGCTCCCACTTGGTTCTTCATTATGTCGGTAACGTAGAGATTTCCTCGGGAATCGAACGCGACATCATCTGGTGCGATGAATTCGCCATCGACCGGACTGATGATTTCCACCTCGCCGGTCTCAACATCGACTGCGCTGACCTGACTGCCGAACGCCTGTGCGACATATAGCCGCCCGTCCGGACCGCGACGTATGCCATTTGCGCCGATGAGCGGCGTGGGCGTGACCGCGGGCCCCAGCGTCCATTCGGGATCGCACCAAGGGGTCGCCTCGGGAAGACCAAGCCTGTTTGCGTTCGATACCTGCATCATCATATCGTCCTCTCCACCTCGGCCGTCCATCCGTGCAATTTGCGACATTGCAGTGGGACTATGGCGTTATGCGTTCAGTTCTCGGTTCGGAACTATCGACTGATTATCTGTCATGGGCATCGCTGATCAGCGTCACGTCCGCTCCTTCACGCCGAATGGGCTCCGCATGCACTGCCGGGAGATCGTCAGCTTCGATCCCCTAAGGCGCGAGATACGGATCAATAGCATTATCGACGCCGTCGGCCGGCGGCAGTCGCATTCTGGAGCGCCGAGTCGCAATCAGCCAGCTTGCCAGCCCGCAACTCCCGCTCCCGCAATTACATCGCCAAACCGCATCGCGTATCCGCTGCCAGCGGTCCTTTAGTCACGGCGTCCATACAGGCGACGTCGATATCGCCGAAGTGCACCGGAACTGGCTGACCATCCTTCGTAAATCCCTGCAAATGCTATTGCATCGCTAACTGGTCCGCAACGGACTGTTATCCGAATATACGGATGCCGCGGCATTTGACGACTTCGCTCACGTGAGGCTAGCCGTGGTCCACACAATCCAATTTGCGACGTAGAAGAACGGAGAGCGATTCCGCCATGGAAATATCTGGCTCCATTCGGAAGATCATGGAAGCGCTGGCGGCATCTACCCCGCAGGTGGACTTCTCGAGCATGACCCCTGAGGAGGAGCGCGTCTACCTGGAGCGCGTTCGCGCAATTCCCGCGGCGGAAGTCACGGTGGAAATGGCGGTCGAGGATCGCCGGACGGATGATGGTGTGCCGCTGCGCGTTTATCGGCCGCGCGAGATGCGGGACGAGGCGGTGATCCAATATGTTCACGGCGGCGGCTGGATCATGGGAAATCTCGACATGCACGACCGCACGTGCCGCATCCTTGCCGAGCGAACGCGGCTGCCCGTCGTCTCGTCCACTTACAGATTGGCTCCGGAACATCCCTTTCCAGCCGCCGCGCTCGACACCTTTTCCGCATTGAGGTGGATCGCCCGGTCCGGCGCGGCGGAAGGGTGGAATGGGGAACGGATCATCATGGCGGGCAGCAGCGCGGGCGGCAATCTCGTCGCCTCGTCCACGTTGCGCGCGAAAACCGAGGGTGGGCCGGCGATTTCGATGCAGGTGCTGATCTATCCAATGGTCGACAGCCGGATGGAGGCGAAATCACTTCGCACCAACGGTGCCAATCACCCGATCACGGCCGCCCATATCGCCTTTTATTGGGACAGCTATATGCCGGATCGCAGAGTCCGTAGCGATCCCCTCGCTTCGCCTATGCACGCCGAAAGCCTTTCGGGGCTGCCTCCCGCGCTGATCATCACGGCCGAGCACGACGCGCTGCGCGACGAAGGCGAGGAATATGGTGCCCGGCTGCGCGCGGCGGGAGTGCCGGTCGAGGTCCATCGCGCACCCGATACGCTTCACGGGTTCATGAGCTATCCCGCATTTTTTCCGCAAGGCTCGGACTATCTGAACCTCATTGCCGACCGCATCGGATCTCTGCTCCACCCTCCGGGATGAATTGGCGGACAATCCTCTGCGGCTTGAAAGGAGCACGGCACGTCATGGACGAGAATGATCGGGATGCAATGAAAATCGACGTCGCGATCATCGGCGCGGGAATCGGCGGCCTCTACGCGCTCAAGCGCATGCGCGACGACGGTCTCTCCGCCCTGGCCATCGAGGCCGCCCCGGACGTGGGCGGCGTATGGTATCACAATCGCTACCCCGGGGCCCGCGTCGACATCGAAAGCCAGGATTACTGTTACTGGTTTTCGCCGGAACTCTATCGGGAATGGAAATGGAGCGAGCGCTACGCCACCCAGGGTGAACTGCTTTCCTATCTCCGGCACGTGGCCGACCGGTTCGACCTGCGCAAGGACCTCCGCCTCGGCAACCGGGTTGTCTCCGCCGTACGTCGCGACGGCCGCTGGAATGTTGAGACCGACAAGGGTTTGCGCTTTGCCGCCCGCTTCCTGGTGATGGCAACGGGCAATCTGTCGGAGCCGCGCAAGCCGGATTTCCAGGGCATCGACCGGTTCCGCGGCGAGTGGGTGCAAACGTCGATATGGCCGGACCGGGAGGTGCGGATCGCCGGACGCCGCGTCGCCGTCATCGGCACCGGTTCGTCCGGCATTCAGGTGATCCCGGAAGTGGCGAGGACCGCCGCGCATCTCACGGTGTTCCAGCGCACGCCCAATTTTACCGTGCCGGCGCATAACGGCGAGCCTGACATCGATCTTCGCGCAGAAATCACCGCCGATGTCGGAGCTGCGCGGCAGAAGCTGCTTTCCAACTCAATAGGCGCGCATTTCCGGCTGGGCCAGCGCATGCTGGCGGAATATGAAGGAGACGAGCTGCAAGACGAGCTTGAGCGCAAATGGATGGTCGGCGGGCAGGGCATGAACGCCGTTCTGAGCGATCAGACGACGAACGCTGAGGCCAACGCGGTGGTCGCGGAGTTCGTCCGCCGCAAAATCCGGGAAACGGTAAAGGATCCGTACACGGCCGAGCGCCTGTGTCCATGGGACCACCCCATCGGCACGCGACGGCTCTGCGTGGACAGCGACTATTACGCCACCTTCAACCGCCCAAACGTGACACTGGTGGACGCGCGCGACGAGGCGATCGAGGAAATCACCGAAACCGGAATCCGCACCACGAAGGCGCATCACGATTTCGATTTGATCATCTTCGCGCTCGGCTTCATCGCATTCACCGGGGCGATCGATCAGGCCGGGATCAGGAACGAGGCCGGCCTGAGCCCGACCTCGGCCTGGGGCCGTGGTCCGCAGACCTGGCTGGGGCTGATGACCGCCGGCTTTCCGAACTTCTTCATGCTGACGGGCCCCGGCAGCCAGTCCATTCTCGCCAACATGTTCGTGGGCAACGAAGTTCATGTCGACTTCGTCGCAGATCTTATCGGTTATATGGACCGGCATGAATATGCCGAGGCCGAACCCAGGCTCGAGGCGGTGGAGAGCTGGACGAGCCATGTGACGGAACTCGGCAAGCGGCTGCTGCGCAACCAAGTCAAGAACTACATGGTTCATGTGAACGAGGACGGGACGCGCGCGTTCATTCCCTATTCGGGCGGCCTTCACAACTACATCGCCGAGGCCAAAAAGGAAGCGGAGAATGGGTTTCCTGGATTGACATTCAAGGTCGAGAAACAGGAGGGAAGAAGTAGTAAGCTTCAAATTAACCCTGCCTAGGAATCGTCATAGCTAGAATAAATCCATGAAGGAAATATATTTGTGACTTCCAGTCCCGAAGATCCGAGGTCGTGACATACGGTCATTCTCCGGGCGTATCGAGAGCGCGCTGGCCCACTTTCCGGGGGGCGTCCTCCATCGCGACGGCCCATGCGACGCGTGCTCTCTCATTGGCGGTCATGCGGAGGCCAAGCTGATATGCTGACCATTCCCAAAATTCTGGCAGCGGCGGCCGACCGTTTTGGGGACGAGGAGGCTTTATGCTTTCCGGGCCAGCGCTGGTCTTTCGCCGAACTGGCGGACAAGGCCGACGCTTATGCGCGCGGCACGGCGGCACTCGGCATCGGTCGCGGCGATCATGTCGGCATTCTCATGCCGGACACGGCGGACTATGCTGCGGTGCTGCTGGGACTATGGTCCATCGGCGCGGTCGCGGTGCCGGTCAACGGTCGCTACAAGCATGACGAACTGGCCTATATCATCGGCCATTCCGATATGCGGCTGCTCATTGTCGACGACGACGAGGACAACTCGCATGGGTTTCGCAAGCTGTTGGCGACGCTGCCCGAGATGGCGGAGGAGGCACGGAGCCTCGAGTTTCCCCTGCTGGAGCATGTTGTGGGGCTCGATCCATCTTCTCTCGGGGGCGCTCGCGAGTTGCGCGGCCTGGTCTCCAGCCGATCCGCCGGCAAGCCGGTCGGGACGGTGTCGCCGGACGATGACGCGGTGCTGCTCTACACATCCGGGACGACTTCGCGCCCCAAGGGCTGCCTCCAGACCCATGGCGCTCTTGCACGTCACGCCGGAAACGCGCTGGGCAACGCGCTGACCGTCACCGCCGGGGACCGCGTGTTCACACCATTGCCGCTGTTCCATGCCGGCGGAGTGGTGATGTTGATCGGCTGCATGGCGCTGGGGGCGACTATGGTCCATAGTGGCCGTTTCGATGCCGGAACCGCGATTGCGGTGATGGAGCAGGAGCGCTGCACCGTCGGCTACGCCCCGTTCGAGGCCATGTGGGGAGCGATCGTGTCGCATCCGGCCCTGGCTTCGGCAGATCTCTCCCGCCTGCGTGTCGCGGTGTATTGCGCGCCGTCGGGCAGAGTGATCCAGGCGCAGGAGGCGATGCGCGGCACGATAATGGTGAGCGCCTACGGCTCCACCGAATCCTGCACGAACTTGACGATGGGCCGCCCCGATGACCCGCTGGAGAAGCGGATGTTCACGGTCGGCCCGGTGGTCGATGGCATGGAGCTCAAGATCGTCGACAGCGAGAGCCGGGCGGAACTCCCCACCGGCGCGCGGGGCGAGCTCATGTTCAGGGGATATGCGCGCCTGAAGGGCTATTACAAGGACCCCGCGATCACGCGCGAGCTGATCGACGAGGACGGGTGGTTCTCGTCCGGCGATCTGGCCAGCGTGGATGAGGACGGCCATCTGCTGTTCCACGGCCGCCTGCGCGACCTGCTCAAGGTCGGGGGCGAGAATGTGGCGTCCATAGAGATCGAGAGCTATCTCGCCCGGCATCCGGCGATCGAGGTCGTGCAGGTCGTGGGCGTTTCCGACAGCCATTATGGCGAAGTCCCTGCGGCCTTCATCCAGCTGAAGGAAGGCGCGACGCTGACGCTGGAGACCGTTCAGGATTTCTGCGCCGACAAGATCGCGAGCTTCAAGATCCCGCGTTACGTGCGCCTGGTAGACGGCTGGCCGATGTCCGGCACCAAGATAAAGAAATTCGTTCTGCGGGCGGAATTGATGGAAGAGCTGCAGCGCGCCGGAATTACCCGTGCTCCCAAGCTGAACCGGAGGCCGGCGGCACCGCCGTCCGACAGCGCGCGGCTGCCGACCGGGTTCGGCGCATAGGGTGGAGATATAGAATGAATTTCGAACTTTCAGAGGAAATGCAGGCCTTTCGCCACTCGGTGCATTCATGGGTGGAGCGGGAACTTCCTAAGTCCTACTCGCGGCACATAGAGCAGCAGGAACCTTATCCGTTCGATCTCTGGGACAAGCTCACAGCGGCAGGCTTCCACGGAATCTCGATCTCCGAAGACTATGGCGGCCAGGGCGGAGACATTCTGGCGCAGACGATCCTATGCCGGGAACTGGCCCGGTCGCTCGGCGGGCTATGCCAGATCTGGGGCGCAACCTCGTTCGCCGGTTCGAAGTCGGTCGGTCTCTACGGCACCGAAGAGCAGAAGCGCCGCTTCCTTCCGAAGATCGCGACCGGCGAGGCGCGGTTTTCGATCGCCTTCACCGAGCCGGATGGTGGCACCGACGTGATCGGCCAGATGAAGACCACCGCGAAGCGCAAGGACGGAGGTTGGCTGGTCAGCGGCAGAAAGATCTGGTGCACCGGCGCGGACGTCGCCGACTATCTCCTGCTGCTGTGCAGAACCGAGCCGGCGGGCGACCGGCAGCACCAGGGGCTCTCGCTGCTTATCGTTCCGGCCAAGGCGCAAGGCATTTCGCTCTCGAAGCTGCCCAAGCTCGGCATTCGCTGCTACGCGTCATTCGAAGTCGGCTTCGACGACGTCTTCGTCCCAGACGAAAATGTGCTGGGAGAGTGCGGCCGCGCATTCTACATGCTGCTCCCGACGCTCAACAACGAGCGGATCCTGATTGCCGCCACATGCCTCGGCATCATCGACGGAGTGCTGGAGGATGCGGTGACATATGCGAAGGACCGCCGCGCCTTCGGCAAACCCATCGGCCAGTTTCAGGCGATCCAGCATTATTTGGCCGATATGGTGCTATGGCAGCAGCAGAGCGAATTGCTTACCTATCGGGCGGCGGAACTTCAGAGCAACGGGCTAGACTGCTTCCGGGAGGCCACATGCGCCAAGCTCTCCGCGTCCGAGTCGGCGGTGAAGGCGGCCGATCTCGGCATACAGATACTCGGCGGCATGGGCTATTCGATGGAAACCGACATGCAACGCTACTGGCGCGACGCGCGGCTGTTCCGCTTTGCGCCCATCACCAACGAGGCCGCACGCAACGCCTTGGCCGAAGGCCTCGGACTCCCCCGCTCCTATTGAGCTTCCATCGTTCGCGCGGGACCAACCGCAAACCGGGCCGGGACCAGGAAGGTCTAACGCCATACTCCGGATAGGACCGCACCAACGGGCGCATGCCACGAGGTGGCTCGCCTTGTTGATCGGCTCCCTGAGCAAGGAACCTGCTTGATCTGTCGGCAGCGTTGCTACAATCTACCGCAAGAAAATACGTATAGGAGAAAAGAGGCAAGGCCGATGTTAGGTGCAAACCGCAACCATCGTGCGGGTGGCTCAGCGCAGGAAAACAGTTCGCCCAATGCCGTTAACTCCAAGTCGGCAGTCACGCCAGGCGCATCAATCCTCGGCCTTCGTAGCGGTGGCGAACCGCCACGAGGCTTGCTGCCTCAGCTACCTTCTCACCGTTTCGAGGAAGCAGCAACGCGAGCCGCCGTTCGCGTAATAAACATCCTGGATTATTTTTCCACGGTGCAGCGTCCAATACGAGCGTCGGAAGCGGCAAGTGATCTCAACCTGCCCACGTCCACCGCTCACGACTTGCTGCAGTCTCTAGTCGACACTGGTTTCGTCTCGTTCAATGAGAAGACCAAGTGCTACTTCCCGTCGCTCCGCCTCGCGCGCTTCGGTAATTGGCTGACGAAATTTTACTGCCGCGGGAGCATAATGGCGGCAATCGAAAAACTGAAGCATGCGACTGGCGAAACCGTGGGCATCATGGTTCCGGAGGCGCAATATATGCGCATTGTTGCGCATTCGACGGGGCTTCCCACCATATTGGACACCCGTGAAGGATTGCTCCTGCCCATGCTGGACTCTGCCAGCGGCTGCGCATTTCTAATGACACAGAGCGATGACGAGATAATCCGAATTCTGCGCAAGGTGAGCCGACAAAAACTCGGACGGGAGGAAGTTCGAGTAGCGCGGTTTCTCGAACTGATTAGCAGTTTCCGCGCCCAACGGTACGCCACGGTTGGTCTGAGGACGGAGCTCGTGTCCGCCGCGACACCTGTGTATTTCGCGGCAACAGACACTTATCTCATGTTCGCGATCGGCGGATCGGCAGAACGACTCTCCAACCGCGAGCACGAACTGGGAAAAATCTTGCTCGACATCGTCGAGGAGTTTTTTGGGCAATCATCATTGATGGCTTGCAGCTAACGACAATCCGCGATGGAACCCACCGCATGGGTGCGACTGAGTTCGCCCGCGAGCGGCAGCGATCGGCCACTGTGCCCACGCCCGGAAAACCCAACCAACCAAAAGGTTTGGTGCCTCTTGAGGAGACTCGAACTTGTCTCCATCTTCGACCACAACGCCGAAAATGCGCCAAAATATCGGCGCATTTTCTGTAGTTAGCGCCCTACACTACAGGTTTTGGACATTAGAGACGATTTAGAATTTGGACTGAGCAGACAGCGTGGGGCCTAAGAAACACTGTCTCGCGACCGCGGCCGGCCAACGGCGATGGCAACTGCGGCGAGAATAATCGCCACTGCGAAAGTGGTTCGCACCCCAGCTGTTATCGCTGCAGGTGGGGCGATCGCTATATCGCCGCCTATCCCAGCCATGAACACCGCACCCATGACGGACGCGCCGGTCAACAATCCTATATTTCGCGAAAGATTGAGCAGGCCGGACAGGATGCCCCGGCGCGATGGCCCCGCTATCGACATGATCGCTGTATTATTCGCAGCTTGGAACGTCGCGTACCCGGCGGTCAGCAACGCTATTGGTATGAGATAGCCGACGATACCGGCCTCAGGATCGATCAGGCTCAGTCCGATCGAGCCGGCGATCATTATTAGAAGACCGGTTCGACTAGCTCTAACAGTGCCGACCCGATCGACGAGCCGGCCCGCAGGAAATCCGCAGATCGAGGCAACCAGCGGCCCGACCGACAACAGGATTCCAGCGCGTGCGGCGTCGAGTTGCAGCGCTCTCGTCAAATAGAATGGCCCAACTACGAGGGTCGCCATTATGACCGTCGAAACAGCCGCGTTTGCAACGAAGCCAGCGCTCAACGCGGTGTTACGAAACAATCCGAGATCCACAATGGGCGACGCAGCTCGAGCCTCGGCCACCACGAACATTGCTCCGGTTCCCAATGCCACGATCAGCAAAGCTATGTTGATGCCCGAGAATCGGCCATGGCCGATCGTCATTGCCACTGCGTAGCTACCCAACGTGATTACCAACAGCAGAATTCCAGCGACATCGAATCCCCGGCTGTCGTGAGTAGGGGAATGCTCGGCAGCGGGCAGGCCTCGCCGCAGCAAAAATATCGCGGCAAGACCTATTGGTACGTTGATCAGGAAGACAGCTTGCCAGCCAAAGAAGGCAATCAAGATGCCCCCTAGGGACGGTCCCATGGTGGTACCAACAGCCGACATCGTGCCGAGCAACCCCATCGCCCTCCCCGTTTGCTGCTTGGGATATAGTTCGCCGATGAAGGTCATCGCCAAAGCCATCATGATGGCTGCGCCGAAGCCCTGTACGGATCGCGCCGCAACAAGGACCGACAGGTCCGGTGACAGCCCAGACAAAAACGACGCTGTCACGAAAATGACGACACCCGCGATCATCAGTCGCTTGCGGCCAATGACATCGCCCGCCCGTCCGACAGCCACGATCGTCGTTGTGATCGCCAGCATGTATGAGAGGACGACCCACTGGACCGCCTGGAACGACGTTCCGAAAGCGTCGACTAGCTCAGGGAGAGCGGCATTGGCACTGCTGATCGCGAGCGATGGCATCAGCATGGTCAGTGAAAGACCGGCTATGGCCGAGCCCTTCGGCTGTGCCTCGTCCTGGATTCCTTCCGTGGGGGATTCGGTGTCTGTTGGGGCGGCCTGCCGCATGCTGATGCTCCTTGCTCAAATCATCCTTGCGGAGCATTGTGCCATCTCAAGTCGACTTGAGGTCAAGTATGAAACTTATCGACATTTCCGAGGTGTCTAAGCGGTCCGGCTTGAGCGCCGCCACGCTGCGTTATTACGAAGAAAAGAACTTGATCGAATCCCTCGGGCGTCGTGGTCTCCGACGAACGTTCGACCCAAGCGTGCTCGGTCGCCTTTCGCTGATCGGGCTAGGACAGATGGCAGGATTTTCGCTGGACGAGATCGCTGTGATGTTAGGCAACACTCAAAAGCCTGAGGTTGACCGAGTACTTTTGTCGACGAAGGCTGAAGAACTGGGGCGAACGATAAGGCAGCTCAATGCACTGAAAGCTGGTCTCGAACATGCCGCGCAATGTCCAGCACCGAGCCATATGGAATGCCCGTCGTTCAAGAGGCTCATCAAAGTCGCTTCCGTGCGGATCGGGCGGAGGCGGCGCGGTCGCCGCTTCGCGAAGCCGGAGCCAGCACAGGAGGTGCCCAACTAGATAGGTTCCGGACTCGCCGGATCTGCGGGAATACGTAAGTTGGGAAGGGCTGGGTCAGCACTCAGTCCTAGAACGAATCTCTGAACACAACTCGACCATCGTGCGGTCAGTTTTTTGCCGGCCTGAGACGGCCGCGAGAAAAGGCGAAAATCAGGTGGCGATCTGAGACTAGAAGTGACTTCAGGGTCGTCCATGAGCGGCCGCAAACGGCGCAGAACTGCGCCAGTTTCGACCTCCCCGAAGGGAAAATCCAGTTATTACAAGGACTTAGGGACTGTTTGGTGCGGTCGAGACGCATGAATTCGGTGTTCCAACATGTATCATGGCATCTCAAAATGCTTTCAATTTAATGACTTAATTTCAATGCGATGAGGCATGGTGTGGCATGTTGCATCACTACAGCGCAGACAAAAAGGGGGGTCAAAAGGTGGGCTGAAAAAGGGTGGGTTGGGGTCGTTTTCAGACTATTGAGTGTTGCTGACAGGAAGCCCGATGCCGCTTTGTCGGACAGTCCGAACAGTCCACTTTGGGCGACCAATGTCGGTAAGCCGCCGTTCGTTCAGCCCGCCGATCCGATTCGGCTTTTCCGGACGTTCTGAACTTTCGGTTTTAGGCGCCCATCCAGTCAAAGTAGGCATCAATTTGGATTCTCGCAGCCGGCCGCCTTGTGGGCTGACGGCTGATGGGCGAGGTCGTGCGTCTCGCCCTTAATGGCCACGTAAAGAGCACACTGACCATGTATACCACGGAGATGGGGGTTGCGTTTGGCTCGAGACATGGTGGTCCCTCCATGTTACCCTTGCATGATGTACGCCCTCAATGAGCCTAGCAGCGTCAAAACGCTGGGATCCTATTACACGCCAGAAGGTCTGGCAAACACTGTGGCGGAATGGGTCGTTCGGACTGGGCATGAGCGCTTGCTCGAGCCGAGCGTGGGCGGTGGCGCGCTAGCTAGCGCGGCGGTGCGCCGCGCTCGCGTGATAAATCCTGGCGCGAACAGGTTTTCATTGATTTGCTGCGACCTCAGCGAAGCGGCGATAGCCGCGTTCCCTGCGATGAACTGCCCCGTCGACCTATATGCCAGCGATTTCCTCGCAATGTCGCCATCCGAAATCGGTTCTGTTGACGCCATTGCAATGAATCCGCCCTTTACACGCAACCACGCGCTTCCAACTGACTTGCGGCATCGTCTGCGCGCCGAATTTGCGATTTCTGGTGCTGCTGGACTCTGGGTCTACTTTCTGTTGCATGGCATGCGCTTCCTTAAACGTGGCGGTCGCATGGCAGCGATTGTACCGGCCTCGATAGCATTCTCAAATTATGGCCGAGCCGCGCTTGAGAAGATTTGTGCGTCATTCTCCAGTGTTGAGCTACGCAGGATGGTCGATACGCCTGCGTGGATCACTAAAGCGTAAGAACGTGGCGC
>CAMLSA010000013.1 GCA_946482655.1 uncultured Sphingomonas sp.
GTCTACGCCGCCTGCCCGATACCGCCAATGTGCCGATCATCATGCTCACCGCGCGGGGCGAGGAGGAGGATCGGGTGCGCGGACTCGAGACCGGCGCCGATGATTATGTCACCAAGCCGTTCAGCCCGCGTGAGCTGCTCGCCCGCGTCGGCGCGGTGTTGCGCCGGGTGCGCCCCGGCCTGGCCGGCGAGCGCCTCGCCTATGCCGATATCGAAATGGACACCGCCAGCCATCGCGTGCGCCGCGGCGGCAGCCCGATCATGCTCGGGCCGACCGAATTTCGTCTGCTCAAGCATTTCCTCGAGCATCCCGGCCGGGTCTTCTCGCGCGAGCGGCTGCTGGATTCGGTCTGGGGTCGCGACAGCGACATCGAGCCGCGCACCGTCGATGTCCATATCCGGCGGCTGCGCAAGGCGATCAACGTCGCCGACGCTCCCGACGTGATCCGCACTGTCCGCTCGGCCGGCTACGCGCTCGACAGCGAGAACGCGCTCTGATCTTTGCCCCCTCTTCCCGGGCAGGAGAGGTGTCTGTATTGTGTGAATAATACAGCTATGTTATGATCTCTCCGAAATGAAGGGAGAGACCCGTGTATAGCGAAAGCGATATCGATGACGCCGTCGAAGCAGGTGCGCTGAGCGCTGAGGCGGCGGCTGCGTTTCGCGCGCATGTCGCGGCGGCGCGCGTAGCCCCAGCTGTCGACGAGGAAAGTTTCCGTCTGCTGACGGGCTTCAACGACGTCTTCGTTTCCATCGCGGCGGTGCTGATGCTGGTGGCGATGGGCTGGATGGGCAATATGATCCAGCTGTCGGCATTCAAGGACGGCCCATCCCCCTTCATCGGCTTCGCGGTTGCCGCCACGGCCTGGGCACTCGCCGAATATTTCACCCGCGAACGCCGCATGGCGCTGCCCAGCATCATCCTGCTGCTCGCCTTCGCCGGCGGGCTGATGGCAGGCTTCAGCGCCTTGTTCGACACGACCATCATTCCCGGCCGCGATATGCGTCATGAGCGCACCGACGCACTGCTGATGGCCGCGGCCGCGGCGCTCACCGCCGGCGGCGTCTGGCTCCACTGGCGGCGATTTTTCGTGCCCATCACCGTGGCGGCGGGGGCGGCCACCCTGTCGGGACTGGTGATGGCGCTGGTCGTGGCCGCAGTACCGGCGCTGTGGGAGTATTTCCTCGCGCTGATGCTGATCGCGGGCATAGCCGTGTTCGCGCTCGCCATGTGGTGGGACATGAGCGATCGCACCCGCACCACGCGCCGCTCAGACGTCGCCTTCTGGCTGCACCTTCTTGCCGCGCCGATGCTGGTCCACCCGATCTTCTCCATGATGGGCATGCTCGAGGGCACGGCGGCACCTGCCCAAGCGGCGGTCGTGATCCTGCTTTACCTGGGGCTCGGCGTCATCGCCCTGGCGATCGACCGGCGCGCGCTGATGGTCTCGGCATTGGTCTATGTTCTCTACGCGCTGTCGAGCCTCATCGAATCGAGCGGTGCCGTCGACCTCTCCTTCGGACTGACCGCGCTGATCATCGGCTCGGCGCTGCTGCTGCTCTCCGCCTTCTGGACGGCGGCGCGGCGACATATCGTCGGCTATCTGCCGGACGGCCTTGCGGAGAAATTGCCCGTGGTCGGCCGGATGGCGGCGGCCTGACGCCTATTCGCCTACCAGTTTCATCAGCCGCCGTTCGACCGGGGCGAGCACCGGGCCCAGCTCGGCGCCACGCTTGAGGATGGCACCGCCTTCCCCGATCAGGGCCCACATGCCCTGACGGTGGCGTAGCGCGGGGCGCTTCTCGATTCTGTATTCGGGGCGCTCGGCGGCCCGGCGGAAAGCGGCGAAGCATGCGGCGTCACGGCCGAAATCGATCGAATAGTCGCGCCAGAGACCGGCCGAGACCATCCGGCCGTAGAGATCGAGTATGCGGGTCAGTTCAAGGCGGTCGAAGCCGATCTGGAGCGGCTTGCCCGGGAAAGGCGAAACCGTCCCCATCAGGCGCGTTCGCGGTCCTCTGCCTTTTTCGCCCGGGCGGCGTCCCTCTCGTCGATCAGTATCGCGATACGGCCGCGCAACGTCTCCAGCTCGCAGCGCAATATCTCGAGCTGCTGCGTCTGCGGATCGAAGCGCTCGCTGCACGGCGTGCCATAGGGGACGAAGCCGCGCTGATATTCCTTGGCGTCGACCAGCATCGGCCGGGCGGGGATGCCGACCACGACCTGCCCCTCGGCGACATCCTTGGTGACGACCGCGTTGGCGCCGACCCGCGCCCGCGACCCGACGGTGATCGGGCCGAGGATCGCGGCGCCCAGGCTGATGATCGCCCCGTCGCCGATCGTCGGGTGGCGCTTGCCGCCCTCGCCGTTGGTCGGATTGGTGCCGCCCAGCGTCGCGCCCTGATAGATGGTGACGTTATCCCCGATGATCGCGGTCTCGCCGATCACGACGAAGCCATGGTCGATGAAGAAGTTGCGACCGATCCGCGCGCCGGGATGGATGTCGATCGCAGTGATCATTCGCGAGAAGTGATTGATCAGCCGTGCGAGGAAATAGAGCTCGGCCTGGAACAGCCAGTGTGCGACCCGGTGCAGCCCCAGCGCGAGCACGCCCGGATAGAGCAGTATCTCCCAACGCGATCGCGGCGCGGGATCGCGCGCCTTGATCGAGTCGAGATAGGAAATCAGTCCGTCGAACATCCGCTTTCCTTCTGGGCCCGCTCCATCGGGAACCGCCAATATAGGCCCAGCCTTGCCGCCTGCAAAGATGTTCCTGAGCGGTACGTCATGAAGGGAAGTCGTGAAGCCGGCATGATTCCTCCCCGAACCGGGAGTTAAGGGTCACACCGCCGTCGCGTGGACCTTCGCCGCTGCGGTGATCACCGCCCCGATGCGCGCGGCGGTCTGGATGATCTCGGCGCCGATATTATGCTGGCGCAGCACCTTCTCATGGCTGTCGATGCACAGGCCGCAGCCGTTCATTGCCGATACGGCAAGGCTGAACAGCTCGAAATCGACCTTCTCGATGCCCGGGGACCCGATCACGTTCATCCGCAGCCTGGCCGGCAACTGACCATATTCCTTGTTCGAGGCGAGATGCACGAATCGGAAATAGACATTGTTCATCGCCATCACCGCGGCGGCCGAGCGTGCGGCCTCGGCGGCTTCGGGGTTCAGCTTGCCGGCCGCATCGGCCTCGGCGGCCTCGACGATCGGGCGATAGCCGCTGCCGTGCGCGCAGGCGAGCAGCAGCCCATATTTGCGCTGGTCGTTGAGCGTCTGGTCGCGAAGGATCGCGTCGACGTTCAGCCGGACGTCGCGTGCATAGTCCGGCAGGGCATCGGCGAAATCCTTGAGCGACATGGCTGGCTCCAGATTGAGGGCCGGAGGATAGGAACGGCAACCTGCCTCCGCAAGCCGCCAGGGTGGACGTAAGCGTCTCAGCTAATTACTTATGCCTTAATAATCGATTGAGGCGATGGATGGCGACCTACCTTCCCACTCTCAAGCAGCTCCAATATCTCGTGGCGCTCAAGGATCATGGCCATTTCGGGCGCGCCGCCGAGGCCTGCTTCGTCACCCAATCGACGCTGTCGGCGGGACTGCGCGAGCTCGAATCGCTGATCGGGATCACCCTGGTCGAGCGGACCCGCCGTGTCGTCCGCTTCACACCGCTCGGCTTGCGGATCGCCGAGAAGGCGCAACGCGTCCTGCGCGAGGCGGAGGAGCTCGGCGACCTTGCCCGCGCTGCCGGCAAGCCGTTGTCGGGCGATCTGCGGATGGGGGTGATTCCGACGATCGCGCCCTTCCTGCTGCCGAGGATACTGCCCCGGCTGCGCGCCGCCTGGCCCGATTTGAAACTCTATCTGCGCGAGGAAACGACCAGCGCGGCCTGCGATTCGCTCCATCGCGGCCATCTCGACTGCGTGCTGCTGGCGCTGCCCTATCATTGCGGCGACATCGAATCGGTCGATCTGTTCCTGGACCGGCTGTTCGTCGCCTTTCCGGAGGGCGAGATGCCCGGCCCAGCACCATCGATCAAAGCCGAAGCGATCGACGAGACCAGACTGCTGCTGCTCGAGGACGGTCATTGCCTCAAGGATCATGTCCTCGCCGCGTGCAACCGGCCCGAGCTGCGGGCCGAGGCGGCGATGCTCGGCACTTCGCTCCACACGCTGGTCCAGATGGTGGATAATGGGCTGGGCGTGACCCTGCTTCCGGCGATGGCGCTCGACGCCGGCATTCTCGACAACACCCATGTCGTGGCCAAACCGCTCGACGCCGATCACCCGGCCCGGCGCATTGCGCTCGCCTGGCGGCGCGGTTCGCCGCGGGAGAAGGAATTCAACCTGCTCGCGAATGCGCTGAGGGAGGCGGAATAATTCATCCGCCGCACCGACTTGTCATCGCGCATTCATGGAGCCGGTAGAGAATGGCAGGCCTGCAAGTTGCGTTGCGTTTCAGCTGGTCGGCAGGTTGATCATCCGGCCCGAATAGATCACCGGGCCGGTCGGCAGGCCGGTCGGTGAACCGCCCTCGGGTTCCACCGACACGGCGATGGTCATGTCCTGCTTCAGGTCGAGCGCCATCCGCTCGATCGCGGTGGCGCCCTCGTCGCGCATGAGCCCGACGGATTTGGGCGCGGCCTTGCCGGCGATCACCCACAGCTCGAGGCTATGGCCCGGGCGCGGCGAGACGTTGACCGGGGTGACGCGCATCTTCCCGGCCGCCGGATCATAGGTTACGAGCAGTGCCGGGGCGCCGCCGGTTTCGCTGAGCGCCGCGACCGACTGGAACAGCGGCGATGGTGAGGTCGCGGGCTGCGCAACGGTAATCGGCGCGCGCTGCGGCCGCAGCGCGAGTCCGGTGCTCACCACCGCCACCAGCGCGGCGGCGACGGTGGCCGCCTGCCAGCGGCGCACCCGGCTATTGTCGTTGGCGGGGCGGCCAGCCGCCTCGACCCGGGCCCAAAGGGCGGCCGGAGCCGGCACCTCCGGCACCGCAAGAAGGAGCGGCGACAGGCGCGCCTGCCATGTCGCGACCGCGGCCACCGCTGCCGGATCGGTCAGCAGGCGACGCTGGAAGGTCTTGCGCTCGGCATCGTCGAGCGTGGCGAGGACATATTCGCCGGCGATCGCATCGAGATCGTCAGCCATCGAGGCAGCCCTTCAGGCGGGCGAGGCCGCGATGGAGCCAACTCTTGATCGTGCCGGTGGGATGACCGAGCCGCTCGGCCAGTTCCTCGCGGCTCTCGCCATTGAGGTAGGCGGCGAGGATCAGCGAACGCTGCTCGGGACCGAGCCGGTCGAGGCAGGCGCGTAGCGCCGCCATCTCTTCGGCCGAGGCCCCGCCTGCGGGATCGCTCATCCCGTCGAGGTCAAAATCATCGTCACGGGTGCGGCCGCCGGGATTTTCGCGGCGCCTCAGATCGATCGCTACGTTGCGGGCGATCGTCGCCGCCCATGTGATCGGGCTGCCGCGCCGGGCATCGAATCCCGCCGCATTTCGCCAGATCTTCGCATAAGCATCCTGCATCGCGTCTTCCGCCATCGACCTTTCGGGCAAGATACGCAGGACCACACCGAAAAGTTTTGCCGAGGTGCGCTGGTAGAAGCGGGCGAAGGCGGCGCGGTCGCCATCGGCCACCGCCAGCAGCAGTTCGGGCAGCTCTTCGGCGCTCATGGCTGGCGGCTCCATCGTGCGGCGGCATCCTCGTCGGCGGCGCGGGCCGCGACCCAGCGGCTGGTGCCGTCGGCGAAATATTCCTTCTTCCAGAAGGGCGCCCGGGTCTTGAGCCAGTCGATCAGGAAGGCGGTGGCCTCCAGCGCGGCGGCGCGGTGCGGCGAGGCGGCGGCCGCCAGCACGATCCTTTCGCCCGGCTGCAGGCGGCCATGACGGTGGATCGCCGTGACCCCAAGCAACGGCCAGCGTTCGGCGGCCTCCTCGGCGATCCGCGTCATCATCGCCCTGGTGATGCCGGGATGATGCTCGAGCTCAAGCGCGGTCAATTCATCGCCGCCACGCACTATGCCGGTGAAGCTGGCGACGCCGCCCCCGCCCAGTGCCTCGAGCCGCGCTAGTTCGGCGCCGACATCGAAATCGGTGGGCTGGACGCGGACGAGGATTGCCGTGCTCATCCGCCCGTCACCGGCGGAAACAAGGCGATTTCGCGCGCGCCGGCGATCGGCGCGTCCGGATCGGCGAAACCATCGCCGATCGCGGCGCGCACCAGCGTCCGGTCGGCAAAGGCCTCGGCATAGCCGCCGCCGCGTGCGGCGAGCCAGCCGATCAGATCCGCGATCGTGACGATCTCGCCCGGCGGCGTCACCGTTTCGGCGCTCCGGCCGACCGCCTCGCGGATGCGGGCGAAATAGAGGATTTCGATCGCCACCCATCAATCCATGTGCTTGATGCCGATGCGCAGATAATCCCAACCTGTGATCAACGTCAGCACCGCAGCCGCCCATAGGCTGAACAGGCCGATCTGCTCGATCCACACCCATTCGGGCAACGCATTGCCGAGAATGATAGCTCCAAGCGAAACGAGTTGGAAGGTCGTCTTCCACTTCGCGAGCTGGCTGACCGGTATCGAGACCTGAACCCCCGCGAGAAACTCGCGCAGCCCGGAAACCGCGATCTCGCGTAGCAGGATGATGAGAGCGGCGATCACTGCATAGCCGGAGATGTCGCGCGTCAGCACGAGCATGAGGATGACCGCGGCGATCATGATCTTGTCGGCGATCGGATCCAGGAAGACGCCAAGCTTCGACACGGTACCCTGCGCGCGCGCCAGATAGCCGTCGAAATAGTCGGTGATCGCCATCAGCGCGTAGAGCCCCCAGGCGAACCCATATTCGAAGCGGCGAGGCTCCGGCCACAACAGGAAGACGAGGATCGGCACCGCGAGGATGCGCGAAAGCGTCAATATGTTCGGCAGCGTAAGCATTCGCGAAACGCTCTAGCGCGGAAGTTTGCGAGAAATAAGCCCCTGCTTCATTCTTCTCCTTCGCGAAAAAAGCAGGGAAAGGGGGATCTGCGCCCGTCACATATCCGACACGCGGGATCGTTATCGGCTTGGACCTCGCCGCAACGATCGGCTATGGGGGCGCCGAGCGATGCCGACAGTCAGTCCAACAAGGCGCAGAATCCCCGCATGACCCCGTCTTTCCGGCTTCTGGCCAAGCGCCGGTTCTTGCCCTTGTTCGTGACCCAGTTCCTGGGCGCCTTCAACGACAACCTGTTCCGGACCGCGATGATCATGCTGGTGATTTACCGGATCTATAATGATCCGGCGCAGGAGGCGGCGTTCTCGGCGATCGCGGGCGGATTGTTCATCCTGCCCTTCTTCCTGTTCTCGGCGCTGTCGGGGCAGCTCGCCGACTGCCACGACAAGGCGCAGATCATCCGGCTGGTGAAGACCGCCGAAATCGCGATCATGGTGATCGGGGCGACCGGGCTTGTGCTCCACAATATCCCGACGATGCTCGTCGCGCTCCTCGCCATGGGCGCGCACTCGACCTTTTTCGGCCCGATCAAATATGCGATCCTGCCGCAGCATCTCGAACAGGATCAGGTGCTGCCGGGCACCGGCCTGGTCGAGGCCGGCACCTATATCGCGATCCTTGGCGGGACGATCGTCGGCGGGCTGATTTCGGCCGAGTACGCGGCGATAGGCGTCCTGGCGGTGGCGTGCATCGGCTGGCTTACCGGCCGCCAGGTCCCCCCGGCGCCTCCGCTGGTCCAGGATGCCGGGGTCGATTTCCATATCGTCCGGTCGTCGATCAAGCTGGTATCGGACACTATGCACATAAAGCGCCTGTTCCTGGCGATCTGCTCGATCAGCTTCTTCTGGGCGCAAGGCGCGATCCTCGCCGCGCAATTCCCTCCGCTGGTCAAGAATGTGCTCGGCGCCAGCCAGGGCGTCGCGACACTGTTCCTGGCGATCTTCTCAGTTGGGGTGGCGATCGGCTCGGTCGCGATCAACCGCCTGTTGCAGGGTGCCGTCGCGGCTCGCTTCGCGCCGGTCTCGGCTCTGGTGATGGGCGCCTTCGTCTGCGACCTGTGGTGGACCGCGCACAACTGGCCGGCGCCGCAGGGGCCGCTGGTCCAGATGGGGAGTTTCTTGACGCTACCCAATGCGCCGCGAGTGCTGATCGATCTGTTCGGCATAGCGATCGCCGGAGGCATGTTCGTGGTGCCGCTCTACGCCTTCCTGACCACCACCGTGGCGATGGCGCAGACGGCGCGCACGGTGGCGGCCAACAATATCGTCAATTCGGGCGCGATGGTCGCGGCGACCCTGTTGCTGGCGGGAATGGTGCATGTCGGCGTGTCGGTGGCCGAGACGCTGCTGATGGTCGCGGTAGCCAGCATCGGTGCGGCCTGGCTTTCATGGAAGCTGCACCGGGCCTGCGACTGAAAGACAAGCCGTTAGGGAATCAGGGCGCTGAAGGCGATGATCCCGAATATATAGGCGAGCAGGAACAGGCGCACGTCATAGCGCCACCGCTCGCTGGTGGGATCGAATCGCATAGTGTTTGAATGGATGATGGCGACGCGGCTGTGAAGCCGCATCGCCATCTGCTCCCGCATCCTGTCCGGGGGCAAGAGCTCAGCCGGTGATCGCCATGCTCTCGGCGGCGCCGGTGTCGCGTGACGAACTTTCGCTGCCGCGGGCGCGGAATTTGGTGATGTTGTCGCGCGCCTGGTCGATCCGTTCATGCGCCATCGTCGACAGATCGTCGGCGGCCTTCTTGAGCTTTTCGCTGCCGGTGGCGGCGGCGCTGCGTAGCCTGTCGCGGTTCATGAATATGGCAACGCCGGCGGCAACGATGCCCGCGATGACGCCCGCCGCGATCGAAAGGCTGGTCCGGTCGGTCGGCACCCTCCGGGCGGCACGGGTCGCGCGGGTGCGCACCGAGCGGACGGCCGACTTGGCTTCCTCCGTCAGCGACTGCGCCCGCGAAGGCGACGAGCTGCTGCTGCTACGCCGGCGGGGCGCGCGCTTGGCGCCCGTCGACCGCGAACGAGAAGATGTGGTGCTGGTGGCCATGGTGTCTCTCCGTTGGATTTGCAGGGAAAAACCAACAGAGTCGGCGAGTGTTCCGTGGAGGTGGCCGTTCCACGCCGAAACGGGCATGAGGGACTGATCGATTGAGGCCTGGCGCCCTGCGACGCATTGTTGTATCCGCTTTGTTCCATGGATCGATCCGATCAGGCGGATGGGCGCGGGGGTGCGGCCGAAGGCGGCCGGAAGATCATTCATATCGACATGGATGCCTTCTATGCATCGGTCGAGCAGCGAGACGACCCGCGGCTGCGGGGGAAGCCGGTCGCGGTGGGCGGTACGCGGGAGCGCGGCGTCGTCGCGGCGGCGAGCTACGAGGCGCGCAAGTTCGGAGTGCGCTCGGCGATGGCTTCCGCGGCGGCGCGGCGGCAATGCCCCGATCTGATCTTCGTTCCGGCGCGTTTCGAGGTCTATCGCGAGGTGTCGCGCCAGATCCAGGCGATCTTCGCCGATTATACCGACCTGGTCGAGCCGCTGTCGCTCGACGAAGCCTATCTTGACGTCACCGAGAATCATCACGGCATCGCCACCGCGACCGACGTGGCGAAGGCGATCCGAACGCGAATCCGCGAGGAGACCGGGTTGACCGCTTCGGCCGGCGTTTCCTACAACAAGTTCATCGCCAAGCTCGCCTCGGATCACAACAAGCCCGACGGCTTGTGCGTCGTTCGTCCCGAACAGGGGCTCGCCTTCATCTCGCGGCTGCCGGTCGGGCGCTTTCATGGCGTGGGACCGGTCACCGCCGCCAGGATGGACAAGCTCGGCATCCACACGGGCGCCGATCTGCGCCGCTGCAGCCGCGAGTTCCTGGCGCAGCAATTCGGCAAGTCGGGAGATTATTTCTATCTCGCGGCGCGGGCGATCGATCATCGTCGAGTGCGGCCCGATCGGGCGCGCAAGTCGATCGGATCCGAGAACACCTTCTTCCACGATCTTTTCAGCCATGAGGATCTCGCCGCTGCACTGATCGATTCGAGCGAGACGGTGGCGCGTCACGCCGGCCGCACCGGCAAGGCGGGCCGCACCGTCTCGATCAAGCTGCGCTATGCCGACTTCCGCACCCTCACCCGTGCCCGCACGCTTCCCGCGCCAATCTCCGACTCCGCGCGGATCAGCGAGGTCGCACTGGCGCTGCTCGCGCCGCTGGAACCAGTCGAGCTGGGAGTACGCCTGCTCGGCGTCACCCTGTCGAACCTGGGCGAGGGCGAGGAAGAGCTCATCGTGACGGCCGAGCAACTGGCTCTGGCGCTCGAATAGGTATAGGAGGCAGAAAAGGCGAGAGGGTGCCGCCATGGCCAAATCGATCAAGATAGACTTCGTCTCCGATATCAGCTGCCCCTGGTGCGTCATCGGCCTTCACGGGCTGGAGGAGGCACTCGGGCGGACCAGCGGCCTCGTCAGCGCCGAGGTCCATTTCCATCCGTTCGAGCTCAATCCCATGATGGCGAGGGGCGGCGAAAGCCTTGCCGAGCACGTCGCCCGCAAATACGGCGGTACGCCCGAACAGTCCGAGGGGATGCGCGCGATGATCAAGGAGCGCGCGGCCGAGGTCGGCTTTACGATGAACAGCGGACCCGACAGCCGCATCTACAATACATTCGACGCGCACCGCCTGCTTCACTGGGCGGGAATCCGGGGCGGGCAGCGGCAGCAGGCGCTCAAGCACCGCTTGTTCGAGGCCTATTTCACCGACCAGCGCGACATCTCCGATCACGCGGTGCTGGTCGATGCGGCGGCGCGGGCCGGGCTCGATGCGGGCGAGGCTGCAGCGGTGCTGGCGTCCGATCGCTATGCCGACGATGTCCGCCAGGCCGAACATCGTTGGCAGTCCCACGGTGTCCACTCGGTCCCCGCGATCGTGATCAACGACCGCTATCTGATCTCCGGCGGCCAGCCTCCCGACGCCTTCGAACAGGCGCTACGCGGCATCGCTGGGGAGCTTGCCGAGGCCTGATCCATCGATTCCCCACCGCCCGGATTACGTCCGTGGAATCTCTGGCTGAACGTTGAAATCGACCATGATCTCGCCTGAGATCCGCTCGAGCGCCTCGCGCACCTGATCGGTCGAGAGCTTCGCCGGAATCAGCAGCCGCGCCTTGGCTCGGAACAGCGGTGCCCCCGACCAGGCGCTGCCCTCGATCGCAGTGGTGAAGTCCTCGATATTGACGTCGAGCCCGGCGAGCACGGTGGTCACCTCGCGAACGATGCCCGGCCGATCTTGGCCGACGATTTCGATACCGAGCGGCTGACCGAGGCGCTCGGCCGCCGTCGCTGCCGGGATGACATCGATCTTGAGTCCGACCGCGTCGATCGCGCGCGCCGCCGCTTCCAGCTCGCCGAAGCGCTCCTCGGGCAACTCGACCAGCACCGAACCTACATATTTCCCCCCGAGTCGCGCCAGGTGGCTTTCGAGCCAATTGCCCCCGGCCGCGAACACCGCATCGGCAATTGCCCGGGTGAGCCCTGGCCGGTCGCTACCGACCACCGTCAGGATTACCGATTGGTTCATGCGGGCCTCTCGACGTTGATTCATGATCTCAAACAGCATGTAGAGGATTCGGACGGTTTTGGGCAGGACGTGCTTACGCTCCCGGTTTTTCCTGTCAGGAGCGGCTCGGCGCGCCTCGCGATCTCGCCCATATGGCGATTGCGCTGTGCCGCTACGCCGACATTCCGGCGCTGATTCGGCCGTTCGTTCGAAACGGGGCGCCCGGCTCCTCACCCTGCGGCGCGATCGCTTCGTCGGATCCCGCCGCATTGTCATCGCGGTGACGCTATGCCGGCTCACAGGGATGGCGGCGGGGGAGACTCGAAGGAGAGAGCGGCATGGACATGGTCGAACAGGATGAGACCGATAGAGCTTGTCGCCAACCGGTGCCCGGCCCTTTGCGGCCGTCCATTGAACCGTCAGAATGATCGAGGACACCTCCTGTGCTCACGATGGATTTTGAAGCCTCCTGCCTGCCGCGGGCGGGCAGATCCTTTCCGATCGAGGTCGGCATAGCCGGGCCGGCTGGTTGGTCGCGCTCGTGGCTCATCCGACCCATAGCCGAATGGAGCGACTGGACCTGGACCGAAGAGGCCGAGGCTCTCCACGGCATCAGTCGGGACCAGTTGCTTCGCGAGGGGCAGCCGCCCGTCGAGGTCATGGCGGAGCTGAACGCGATCACGAGCGGTCACCCTGTGGTCGCCGATCATGATTTGGACCGCCATTGGCTGCAGGTTCTTGCCGAAGCGGCGGGGGTCGCGCCGCAATTCCAGGTCGTCCACGTGTCTGAGCTGCTTGACCGATGCCAAGCCGATCCGGCGTCGATCCAGCGAGCGGTCGACCTCGCGGACGACGCCGTTCCGGCTCGCCACCGCGCGGGACCGGACGCAGTCTGGCTGGCGCGCCTGACGGCGTATCTCGCACCAGGGGAGCGGGCGCTGTTCGACTGGCGCTGACCGCTATCGTTTCGGCGGAGCAGTGCGCCCGATTCGGCACGGCCGGCGTTGACGGAGCTTCGGATGAGGAGCGCGAAGGAGACATCATGTTCTGGTTCGACGGCTGGAAGCTCGGCGCGTCCTTGTGGGCGAACGGCGTCGCGCTACAGGAAACCCTGCTGGCGGCGCACGGCGTAATCGAGCATCGAAAGCCGATTCTCGAAACAGCCTTGCGACGGCCGCTCGACGCCGACGTCGCTGAGCTGCATCTCATGGGGGCTGAGAAGATGGAGGCATTCGGCAAAGCCGGCGCGACCCTGGCCCAAAGCTGGCTCGCTCTGCAGGCCGACATGATCGCCCAGGCGTCCGATATCGCGCTTTTACTGGCTTCGGGCTGGCCGCCGCGGGCTGCGTCAATCGAACGAATCGGCCGGCGCGGCTCCCGAATCGCCTTGAGATCGAGCGCCGCCGCGGGCCGCGCTTTGGCGCCGGTTCATGCGGCCGCGACATCCAATCACCGAAGACTTGGGCGCGGTACCAAGAGCGGTAAGAGAGCCTGACTCACGTCGTCAGGGGAAGCGCAAAGCGCCCTTCGCTCAGGCGGATCGCGTCAGGATCCAGGTCACTTCCATCCCCTCTGCCGCCACCGGCCCGGCGATCACGAGCTGGCGGGTGGGTTGCGGCCTGCCGCGAGAGTCGATCCAGATGCTGTCCTCGATCCCCACCGGGCCGCCGATCGCGCGGAAACGCCATAACGCACCCTCAGCGATCCGGAGCAATGCACCCGAGCCGTCGGCGGTCGCCGAAACCTCGACGCCGGGGGCAAGATGGAAGCGGATCGCATAGTCGACGCTCTTGCTCCGCCCGCGCCGCCCCTCGGGCACCAGCATGTCCTGGCCGCGCACCTCGCGCCCGCCGGGGCCGATCGCGATCTTGCGGCAATGGGCGAGGCCGAACCGGCGGACGTAGCCGTCATGGCGCATCTCGATTCTGCTGCCGTGCATGTCCTCCTGCCGCTCGGCCTCCACTTCGGATACGCCCTTGCCGAGCGTGCCGTCGGGATGGACCGCGGTCGAATTGCTGTCGTCGAGCACCAGGGTCGAATGCGCGGCGGTGCTGCGCAGCGCCTTGGCCAGCTCGGGATGGAGCGCATTGTTGGCGCCCCGGCCGCCGCCGCAGTTGACGATCACCCGCCACGGCCCGTCGGACATCTCCAAGGCGAGGGTCGAGGCGCAGGCATGGCCCGCGAAACGCGAGATCGGCGGCGGGGCCGCGTCGGTGACGATCCGGGTATGGCCCATCTGCAGCCGCTGATAACCCCATTCGCGCGACTGCCGTAGCGGACGGGAGCGGATGCCCGCGGCCGTGACCACCGCGTCGATCCGCCCGCCGTCGATCGGGGCCGAACCCTGCCAGCTCGACAGGCCGCCGTCGCCGAGCGTCAGCCCCAGCAGCGGCGGTACCGCGCGGGTGAGGGCGTCGGCAAGCACCGGGGCCGGTCGCTGCCCGCGCATGTCATAATAGCGGCGGAGCATCGCCAGCAGGGCGATCAGGTCCATCTGCTCGACGGGCGAGCGGCTGACGATTCCGCCATCGTCGTGCAACGCTTCCCCGAGCGCGCGCGCCAGCCCTTTCTCGCCATGAACCTGACGCAGATCCCCGCCCGGGATCAGTAGCCCGGCGGCGACCATGCCGGTCCAGGCAGCGACCCTCGCCAGGCCGGGGGGCGCCTTATCGGCGCTGCGGTCGAGGTGCTTGGCGCCGCGATTGAGCGCGTTGAGCACGCCGCCACGCAGGTCTTCCGCCGACATGACCAGCGGCGCGTGGCAACCCCAGAACAGGATCCGCCGGCCCCACAGATCGGGCCGCCAGGCCGCCTCGTGGATTTGCTTGCCGAAGGCTAAAAGCCAGCGGCGGGTGAGCAGCTCGGCGATCGGGGCGACGCGCTGGCGCGGGCCGGCGGCGCTCAGGTCGCGCAGCCATGCGAAGCTCTGAAGGTGATCGCCGAACGCGGCGGAGATTTCGCGCGGGCGGAAATCGAAGCTGTCGATGGTGACGCTTTCCCCCTGCCACATTATCTCGCCGTCAAGCATCGCCCCGCCGAGCCGTACCATCCCCTCGATCGGATCGGGGGGCACGTCGAAGAGTTTGAGCGGATGACGGCCGCGCAGGCGGAAGCCATGGACCGGAGTGCGCCAGGCGAGCGCATGGAAGCGGCTCGACAGCCGCTCGGCGAGCGAATGGCTCTTGTCGTGCTCGATGCGGATCAGCCGCCGGCCGGGCTCGACACGATCGTCGAATCCGGAGCCGCCCGCGTCGTTCATCGCGGTGGCCTCACGCCTGCTTCAGGGCGGCGATGTTGCTCGCATAGGCGCTCGGGCCGCCCTTGAAGCTGGCGGTTCCCGCGACCAGCACGGTTGCCCCGGCGGCGATCACGCGCGGCGCGGTGCCCGCATCGATTCCGCCATCGACCTCGAGCTCGATCGGCTTGCCCGTCTTGTCGATCATCTTGCGGATCGCCTCGATCTTGCGGAGCTGGCTGTCGATGAAGCTCTGCCCGCCGAAGCCCGGATTGACGCTCATCACCAGGACGAGATCGATCTCCTCGATTAGATAGTCGAGCATCTTGGCGGGTGTCGCCGGGTTGAGCGAGACGCCGGCCTTCTTGCCCAGCGCCTTGATTCGCTGGATCGTCCGATGAGTATGTGGCCCCGCCTCGGGATGAACGGTGATGATGTCCGCGCCGGCATTGGCGAAATCTTCGAGAAAGGGGTCGATCGGCGAGATCATCAGATGGACGTCGAACGGCTTCCGCGAGTGCGGCCTCAGCGCCTTCACGACGGCGGGCCCGATCGTCAGATTGGGGACGAAATGCCCGTCCATCACATCGACATGGATCCAGTCCGCTCCCGCCGCATCGATGGCGCGGACCTCGTCCCCGAGCTTGGCGAAGTCGGCGGAGAGGATTGATGGAGCGATGCGGACGGGGCTGGTCATGGGTCCGGATTAGCGGGGTGGCCGGGAGGGGGCAAGGTCGCCCAGCGAGTTCCTGCCCTGCCTGGCAGGGGGAATTAGGTCCGTCGGAACCGCGCAATGAAGAACCCGTCCGCCCCGCCCTTCTCCTCGAGTGTCCCCGGCCGCACGCGGACGCGGCCGACCTTGTCGGGGACGAAGCCCCGCGGCAGTTCCTCAGGGATGACCGGATCGAGGCGCCAGTCGGGATGGCTGACCAGGAAGGCCTTGGCGATCTGCTCGCCCTCGTCGGCCTCGAGCGAGCACACCGCATAGACCAGCGCGCCGTCGGCCGTGACCAGCGACGCCGCATGGTCGATCAGCCGTGTCTGTACCTCCGCCGCTTCGGCGATCGCGCGGGCCCCTGCGCGGTGGAGGACGTCGGGGTGACGGCGGAAAATGCCGGTCGCCGAACAGGGCGCGTCGAGCAGCACCGCATCATAGGGCGCGCCCTCGGCAAAGCACACGGCATTGTCGATCCGGCATTCGGCGGCGAGGCCGGTGCGAACGAGATTTTCGGCCAGCCGCTCCATTCGCACCCCCGACTGGTCAACGGCCGTCACGGCCCAGCCGCTGCTCGCGAGCTGCATCGTCTTGCCGCCGGGCGCGGCACACAGGTCGAGCGCTCGCTTGCCCTTGCCCGCGCCGAGCAGGCGTGCCGGGATCGAGGCCGCGATGTCCTGGATCCACCAGACGCCTTCATCATAGCCCGGCAGATCGACGATGCGTCGCCCGGCCGGCACGCGGACATGGCCGGGCGCGAGGCTCTCGCCGCCCAGCCGCCCAGCCCAGTCCGCCATGTCGAGACCGGCCTTGAAGCCGAGATCGACCGGCGGCGGCACCACGATCGACCGTCGTGCGGCCTCGGCCGCGTCCTTGCCCCAGCTTTTCGTCCAGCGCTCGGCGACGGCGGCCGGCAGCTGCGGAAGGACCGGCAGGGTGCCGCCTTCCCGCATGACATGAGCGAACACGCCATGGACCAGCTTGCGCGGGCCGCCATCCACCAGCGGGAGCACCGTCGTGATCGCGGCATGCTGGGGCGTCGCCATCGCCAGCGCCTGGACCAGCGCTATGCGCAGCACCATCCGTGCCTTGGCGTCGGCGGGCAGCTGCCGCGCGGTGGCGGCGTCGATCAACGCGTCTAGATCGGCGGTGCGGCGCAACACCTCCGCGGCGATCGCATGCGCGAAGGCACGATCATCGGCGCGGTCGAGCTCGGCGCAGGCGGCGTCCATCGCCGCCTCGAGCGGCAGGCCCCGGCGCAGCACGGCATCGAGCAGGCGCAGCGCGGCGCGGCGGGTTGGGGTGCCGGGAGGATCGGGAGTCACCAGCGCGCCTTACCCGTTCGCCTCGAGATGTCGAGGGGGTTGCGCGTCAGCCGCGATCGTGGGGATTGAGGGCGCTGGCCCGGCGTTTCGCCCTTGGCACTGACGATGTCCCCCTGCCGGGCCGCGGTCCAGTCATGGCGGCGAAATTGGGCGAGGGGGTGAGCATGCCCATTTCGTTGGCGATCGCCTCGAGATGGGCGATGCGGTTCTCGGTCGCCGGATGGGTCGAGAAAAGGCTGTCGCCGCCGCGCTTCATGCCCGGCACGATGTAGAGTGCGGCGGCCGCCGGATTACGCTCGACGACCGGATTGGGGATGTGGGCCGCGCCTCGGGCGAGCTTGGCGAGCGCCGAGGCGAGCGCCCGGGGCTTGCCCGAAATCTCCGCACCGCCGCGATCGGCGCCGTATTCGCGCGAGCGGCTGATCGCCATCTGCACGATCATCGCCGCGAACGGCGCGACGATTACGGCTAGGATCGTCGCCAGAATCTGGCCGCCGTCGCGCTCGCGTCCGCCGCCGAAGAACATGCCGAAATTGGCGAGCATCGAGATCGCGCCGGCGATCGTCGCGGTCATCGTCATGATCAGCGTGTCGCGGTGGCGGACATGGGCGAGTTCGTGCGCCATCACCCCCTCGATCTCGTCCCGGTTGAGCATGCCGAGCAGGCCCGTGGTCGCGGCCACCGCGGCATGGGCCGGATCGCGGCCGGTGGCAAAGGCGTTGGGGTGCGGGCTATCGATGATGTAGACGCGCGGAAGCGGCAGGCCGGCGCGCCGTGCGAGGTCATGCACGAGTCCGACGAATTCGGGACAGTTCCGCGCATCGACCTCGCGCGCGCCATGCATCTTGAGAACGATCTTGTCGGCATTCCAGAAGGTGAACAGATTCATGCCCGCGGCAACGACCAGCGCGATCATCGCGCCGTTCGAACCGCCGATCGTAAAGCCGAGCGCCATGAACAGCGCCGTCAGCGCCGCCAGCAGCATCACCGTCTTCACCATGTTCATCTTGTCTTTGCTCCTTGCCGCGCCAATGTGGGGAAGACCGGCGCGGTCTTCAATCTCATCCGCGCCCAAAGGAAGATACGATGTCCGGAAAACGTCCGCCTCATGTGAAGCCCCCGGCGCATCTCACGCCGAACACGCCGGTGCCCGAGCCGGAAGAGATCAAACCCACTCCTGAATCGGGCGGTCGCAACGGGCCCGATCCGACGCGCTATGGCGATTGGGAGTTGAAGGGGATCGCGGTGGATTTCTGAGCTTGTCTTTCCTCGCCCGGGCGAAGGCGGGAGGGGTCGATCAGGGCTGCGCCCTCACCGGCTGCAACAGCGCCGCACTCTCGATCCGGTCGAGCGCCGCGCGAGCCTGGACGTAGCGGCGAGCGTCGGCGATCCAGCCTTCGGCGAGCTTGCGACCCGGCAACCGCGCCACTTCGATCAGCGCCGCGTCGACGCGGCCCGCGGCGAGATCGTCCTGCGCGCGAGCGATACGGTCGACCGGCTCGGCGGAAGGTGCTGACGCTTTGCGGATCACGATCAGCCCGCCCAGCTCGCGCCGGAAATCGTCCCACCAGCCCTCACTCGACGAGGATGACGACAGCGCCGGTTCGAGCAAGTCGAGCTGGTCGCGCAGATGTCTGATCGTCACCGGCTGGTGCGAGGCGCTGATGATCGTCGCCACCGCCCGTGGCTCGACCCTGCCGAAGCGCTCGCGCAGCACCGCCTCGAGATAGCCGAGCGAGGTGCCGCGATCGATCGCGCGGCGGGCGGCGAAGGCGACGAGAAGGCCTTCGGCGCGGTGGGCGTCGCTGGTCGCGGTCTGGGCGCGCTGGCCGATATCCTCGACCTTCTCCTCGATCTGGTCGATCCTCTGATCGACGATTGTCTCGACGATATCCGCGGGCGGCGGCGGGGCGATGCTGATGAGCGGCGTGCTGCGTTCCGGCGCCGGCGCCACCACGACCGGAACCAGGGCCGGCTTGATGGCTTCGGCGACGCTGTGGTAGCGATGGACCAGCCACGCCATGGCGGCCATGCCGGTCAGCAACGCGGCGATCAGCAGCAGCAGGATCGGCCAGATCGACCGGCGGCGCGGACCGGGGGAATCGACGGGATCGGGCATTCGGCTCGTCTCTCTTCGCTCACTGACCGTCTTATTGGCACAGCCGCGCGGCGGCCGCCAGCAGCGCCGCATCGTCGGGCTTGGCGGCGGCGATCGTCGCCCGCCATCCAGGGCCCGCGGCGTCGAGCACGGCGGGTGCAAGAGCGGCTATGCGGACGCGGCCGCGCGAAATCCTGGCTTCGTCGCACAACCGCGCGAAATGCTCGGCGGCGCGTCCCGAATGGAGCAGCACCGCTCCGGCGCCCTCGCGCAGTGCGGTCAGTGCCTTGTCGCCGAGGCGGTCGAGGGCAGCGCTGCGATAGACGATCCGTCGATCGATGCTGATCGCCCCATGGCCGACGTCGCGATAATCCTCACCCGCGAGGTGGAGCGCGCGGGCGACTCCGTTTTCGGCGGCGGCCTCGAGCATGACCGCGGCATCGCCGCGCCCCGTCCGGATATCGGCGAAACCCGCCGCCTTGAGGGCGCGCGCGGTGGCGTCCCCGACCGCATAGGCTGGCATCGCGGCATATCGCGTCACGGCCTTGCCCGCCTGGCGCACGGCATTGGCGCTGGTGACGAACAATGCGTCATATTCCGACGCAGCCGGCGCACTCCAGGCGACCGGTTCGATCCGGAAGATCGGCGATACGATCGGCCTCCAGCCTTGGTCGAAGGCGCGCTTGGCGGTCATGCTGGCGCCGGGCTCGGGGCGAAGGATGAGGAGCGGAGCGCGGCTCATGCGCCGGTGAACAGCGCGCGTAACGGCGGCGATGCGCCATCGAGCAGCCGATGCGCGAGCTTCGCCGCATCGCCCTTCTGGAGTAGCATCGCCTCGCCCGAGCGGCATTCGCTGCCGTCCTCGGTCAGGATCTCGGCGCGCAGATGGAGCCCCGCGCCCGACCGGACCGCGAGCGCCGCTACCGGCGAACGGCAATCGGCGCCAAGCGCGGTGAGCAGGGCGCGCTCTGCGCTGACGCAGGCATGGGTGGTCGCGTCGTCGATGGCGTCGAGCAACGCTCGTATGTCCCTGCGCGCGGCGAGCGTCTCGATGCCGATGGCCCCCTGCGCCGGCGCGGGCAGCATCTCCTCGCTCGGGATCGGATGGCCGACACCGGCGCGGCCGAGCCGGTCGAGCCCGGCGCCGGCGAGCAGGGTCGCCTCGGCCTCGCCCGACGCCAGCTTTGCCAGCCTGGTGTCGACATTGCCGCGGAACAGCACGATTCGCGCATCAGGGCGGGCGCGCCGTACCTGCGCCGAGCGCCGCGGAGAGGAGGTGCCGACCCGCGCGTCCGGCGGCAGGGCGGCGAGCGTCTCCGCCCCGATCAGCCGGTCGCGGACATCGGCGCGCGGCAGCATCGCGGCGATGACGATTTCGGCCGGGCGGATCGTCTCGACGTCCTTCATCGAATGGACCGCGAGATCGATCCCGCCGTCCATCAGCGCGCGATCGAGTTCCTTGGTCCACAGCGCCTTGCCGCCGACTTCGGCGAGCGCGCGATCCTGGATCCTGTCCCCGCTTGTCTTGATGGCGACGATCTCGATCGCGTCCTCGGCCCAGCCATGCGCCGCGCACAAGGCTGCGCTCACCATGCGCGCCTGGGTCAGCGCCAGCGGCGATCCGCGCGTGCCGAGGCGCAGGCGAGTGGAGGATATGGGAGCGGTCATCTCAGGCAGTCCATAGAGAAGCTTAGCGATGAGCAAAAGCCTCGCCATGCGGCACCAGGCCCAGCTTCTCGCGCCGGCTCCAGCGCCAGACGATCAGCACCGCGACAACGCCGAGGCCGGAGGCGAGGCCGAGCCAGATACCGAGCCCGTCCATGCCCAGTGGAAAGGCCAGCAATGTGCCGATGCCGATGCCGATCACCCAATAGCCCAATGCGGCGAAGATCATCGGGACACGGGTGTCCTGAAGGCCGCGCAGCACGCCGGCGCCGATCGCCTGCCCGCAGTCGCCGAGCTGGAACAGCGCCGCGACGGTGAGGAAGGAGACGGCGAGCGCGGTCACCTCGGCATTGGCGGGCGCATCGACGTCGAGGAACGCGCCGATCAGGAAGCGAGGCGCAGCGATCAGCAGCGTCGCCGAGCACATCGCGAAGCCAGTACCGAAGATCAGCGCGATCCAGCCGGCGCGGGCCACGGCCGCGGGGTCGCGCCGGCCATGGAAATAGCCGACGCGGACCGTTGCCGCCTGTCCGATCCCCATCGGCACCATGAATACGAGCGCGGCGAGCTGCATCGCGATCGCATGCGCGGCGAGCGACGACCGGCCGATCAGCCCCATCAGGAATACCGCGGCGTTGAACACCGTCACCTCGAGCGCGAGCGTCACCGCGATCGGCAGGCCGATGCGCCAGACTGTCCGGAAGCGGGTCCAATCGGCGGCCCAGAAGCGGCCGAACAGGCAATATCGGCTGAACTGCCGGTCGTGGCTGACCACAAGAACCATCCCGATGAACATGAAAACCGCGGTGGCCAGGCTCGCCAGCCCGGCCCCCCGCAGTCCTAGCGCCGGCAGCCCCAAATGGCCGAAGATCAGCACCCAGCCGACGAGGGCGTTGAACGGTACCGCAATCAGCGTCACGATCACGCCCCAGATCGGGCGCTCGAGCGCAGCGACGAAGTTGCGCAGAACCAGATAGGCCAAATAGGGCAGCAGCGCCCATTGCAGGCTGCGCACCATGATAGCGGCGCCGGCGGACAGTTCCGGATCCTGGCCGATCAGGATCAGGATCGGTTCGGCATGCCAGAGCAGCGCCCAACTCGGCAGGCAGATCAATCCGGCCGCCCATATCGTCTGGCGCACCGTGCGGCGGATATCGCGCACCGAATGGAGGCGCCGCCCGCGCTCGCTCGAGATCAGCGGCGAGGCGGCGGTGGTGAGCCCCAGACCGAAGATGAGCAGCGCCATATACAGATTGAGCCCCAGCGAGCCCGCCGCGACCGCGTCGGGGCCGATGCGGCCGAGCAGCAGCAGGTCCGTCGCGGCGATAGCCGACCAGCCGAGATTGCCGATGATCAACGGCACGCTCAGCGACAGGAGGGCGCGCGCCTCTGCACGCCAGGGCGTCTCCGGAGTTCTCTTGTCGGCCATGGCGGCGTCCTTAGCCGCCCCCTAGGCGGAGGAAAACCCCGCCTGTCCTTGCGTCAGGCCTGCAGCATCGCCTTGATCCGCTGGTCCATCATCTGCGCCGCGATCTCGGTGGCTTTTTTGGTGTCGCTCGCGAGCTTCTTCACCTCGCTCGCGACCACGGCGAAGCCACGGCCGGCCTCGCCGGCGCGCGCCGCTTCGATCGTGGCGTTGAGCGCGAGGAGCTTGGTTTGCGCGGCGATCATGTTGATGCTGCCCACGATCTGCGAGACCTCTTCGATCATCGCCTGAATCTCCCCGCCACGTGCCTCGAGGTCGGCACGAAAATCCTGGCTTTCGGTGAGCCGCGACTGGATTTCCTGCTCGAGCTGAACCTCGCGACTTATGTCACTGGCAAGTTTGATGATCTTCCAGGGACGGCCATTGGCATCGAGGACCGGATTATAGGTCGCCTGGATCCAGATGGCGCTTCCGTCGCGGGCGCGGCGCAGATAACGACCCGAGTCGAACTCGCCGCGGCCAAGACGCGTCCAGAAATCGCGATAGGCATCGGACTGGATCAGCTGACCGTCGCATAACAGACGATGGTGCTGCCCTACGAGATCGGCCTCTTGATATCCGAAGATGTCGAGAAAATTGGCGTTGACGGCGAGTATGATGCCGTCAAGTCCGAATTCGATGACGGCCTGGGACCGGTCGATGGCCCGGATCTTGCCCTCATATTCGGCCTGTTGCCGCTTGACGGCGGTGATGTCGGACGCGATCTTGAGGATACGTTCGGGCTGGCCCTGGGCGTCCAGGATGGGATTGTAGGTCGCCTGCAGCCACAACTCCCGGCCGTCCTTGCGGCGGCGGCGAAATTCACCAGCGTGGAATTCGCCCCGCGTCAGCCCTTCCCAGAATTGCGCAGAGAGCGAAATGGCGTCGGCCGTTTCGGCGAAGCAGAACATGCGATGCTGCTGTCCGACGATCTCGTCCAGCCGATAGCCGGTCATGTCCAGGAAAGACGGGTTGGCCCATGAGACGGCCCCGGTCAGATCGAACTCGATCATGGCGTGGGATCGGCATATCGCTGCCAACGCGCCGCCGCTTTCGCCGGGCGGCTGCACCCGATCATCGTGCCGAAACGTCTCTGGGAGCTGGTCCATCTCCGGATGGTGGCGAAATTTGGTTAAGGCGCGGCTAAGAACTGGTTAGACTTTGGTCTGATCGGGGCGCGGCACTCGCGCGCGGTTAACATTCCCCGGCCGATGCCCTACAGGCGGCGGCCATGGCCCTCATCCTTGGTATCGAATCGAGCTGCGACGAGACTGCGGCCGCGCTGGTGACGAGCGACGGCCGCATTCTCGCGCACCGGCTCGCCGGCCAGGAGGAGGCGCATCGTCCATTCGGCGGCGTGGTGCCCGAGCTGGCCGCGCGCGCGCATGTCGAGATGGCGATCCCGCTGGTCGAGGCGGCGCTGGCCGATGCCGGCGTCACGCTCGCCGATGTCGACGCGATCGCCGCGACGGCGGGGCCCGGGCTGATCGGCGGAGTGATGGTCGGGCTGATGACCGGCAAGGCGCTCGCCCATTCCGCGGGCAAGCCGCTGATCGCGGTCAACCATCTGGAGGGTCATGCGCTGTCGCCGCGTCTCGTCGATCGCGAACTTGCCTTTCCCTATCTGCTGCTGCTCGTCTCGGGTGGCCATTGCCAGCTGCTGCTGGTCGGCGGTGTCGGCGATTATCGGCGCCTCGCCACCACCATCGACGATGCCGCAGGCGAGGCCTTCGACAAGACCGCCAAGCTGCTCGGTCTCGGCTTTCCCGGCGGTCCGGCGGTCGAGGCGACGGCGCTTCGCGGCGATGCTGAAGCGGTGCGGTTGCCGCGTCCGCTGGTCGGCAGCGGTGAGCCGCATTTCTCCTTTGCCGGCCTAAAGAGCGCGGTGCTGCGCGCGCGCGATTCGGGAGTGCATCGGCCCGAGGATATCGCCGCCAGCTTTCAGCAGGCCGTGGTCGATTGCCTCGTGGACCGCACCGCCCGCGCGATCGAGATCGTCGACGACGCCACTGCCCTGGTGGTGGCGGGCGGGGTCGCCGCCAACCAGGCGGTGCGTGCCGCGCTGGGCGGTCTGGCCGAGCGGTCGGGGCTCGCTTTTGCCGCGCCGCCGCTGTGGCTGTGCACCGATAACGGCGCGATGATCGCATGGGCCGGCGCCGAGCGCTTCGCGGTGGGGCTGATCGACGATATGGAGGTGCCGGCGCGGGCGCGCTGGCCGCTCGATCCCACCGCGGAGAGGGCGCGTGGCGCCGGAGTGAAGGCATGACGATGAAGCTGGAGAGCCTCGGTGTGATCGGCGGCGGCGCCTGGGGCACCGCGATGGCTCAGGTGATCGCCAGCGACGGATCGGACGTGCTGCTCTGGGCGCGCGAGCCCGAAGTGGTCGAAGCGATCAACGAAAACCACAGCAATCCCCTGTTCCTGCCGGGAGTGGTGCTCGATGAACGGATAAGCGCGACCGGCGATCTCGCCGCTTTGCGGGGGTGCGATGCGCTGGTGGTGGTTGTGCCGGCCCAGTTCCTGCGCGGCGTGCTTGCCGAGCTGCCGCATGCCGCGCGGCCGCTCGTGCTGTGCGCCAAGGGGATTGAGGCGGGCAGCCGCATGCTGATGTCCGAAGTCGCGGGAGCGGTGGTGCCTGGCGCACCGATCGCGGTGCTGTCGGGGCCGACCTTCGCGCATGAGGTGGCGGCGGGGCAGCCGACCGCGATCACCCTGGCCTGCGCCGACGAGGCGACCGGCCTCGCCCTGGCCGAGCGGCTGCGGCGGCCTGGTTTCCGCCCCTATCTCTCGGGCGACGTGGTCGGCGCGGAAATCGGCGGCGCGGTCAAGAATGTGCTGGCGATCGCCTGCGGCGTGGTGGAGGGTGCCGGGCTGGGGCAGAATGCCCGCGCCGCGCTGATCAGCCGCGGCTTCGCCGAGATGACGCGCTTCGGCATGGCGCGAGGGGCGAGGCAGGAGACGCTGGCGGGCCTATCGGGCCTTGGCGATCTCGTTCTGACCTGCTCGTCGGCCAGCTCGCGCAACTTCTCGCTGGGCCACGGGCTCGGCCGGGGTATTCCGCCCGCCGATCTGCTCCGCGATCGCCGAACCGTGGCCGAAGGCGCGTTCACCGCCCCCGTGCTCGCCGAGGCGGCCCGCGCGGCGGGGGTGGACATGCCGATCGTGGATGCGGTGTGCGCGCTGCTGAGGGGAAGCGCGACCGTCGACGACGTGGTGAGGGCGCTGTTGGCGCGCCCGCTGAAGCAAGAAGGGAAGTAAGCCCTATTCTTTTAGTTCGGGTTGTCCGCCGTACCGCCGGCCTGGCCAACCGATCCGACCCGGCCGATATTGCCGAACAGCTCACGGAAGAAGCCGCGCTTGCTGCCAAGTGTCGGGGTCTTGTCGCCCATCAGCGAAACGTTCGCGATCTTCTCCATGCCCGAGCGTTCGACTGAGCTGACATTGCCCTTCTCGTCGAAATGGACCGCGAGTACCGTCTGGGCAAAGGGCTTCGGCGTGCGATAGCCGATCTGGCGGGTGTCGCGGGCGACATAATACCAGGTCCGATCCTTGTCGAACTGGCCCGCGAAGCTGGGTCGGCCCAGCGTCTTCGCCACCGATTCGCGGTTGTCGACGCCAGGTGCGACCGTGTTGATCAGCGTCGAATCAACCACATAGCCCTTATGATCGCGGGTGCGCGAGCAGCCGGCGGTCAGGCCCAACATGGCGATCGTTCCGGCGAGGAGCGCCGATCGCAACAGGGTCCGGGGCATCCGCTTCTCCTTGAAACTCAAACTCGGTGGCGCCGGCCCTTGCGGCCCGCGCGATCCGCCTCAATATGCGCGGGAGCTACCCAGTGGCAAGATGGGCTCGCAAAGGATATGGGGCTGCGCTTGACGCCCGCCGAACGGGCTAAGGAAAACCGGTGAAAATTCTCAAGACTCTCTTCGGCATCGGCCCCGATCCCCGTGCGGCGACGATCCCGCTCTACCGCTCGATCGTCGCCGAGGCGCGCCAGCCGGTCTGGTATGCCGACATGGGCGTGCCCGACACGCTGGACGGCCGCTTCGACATGATCGCAGCGGTGCTGTCGCTGGCGCTGATGCGGATCGACGCGATGGGCGACGAGGGCCGCGAGGCCGGCGCGCGGCTGACCGAGGTCTTCATAGATGACATGGACGGGCAGCTTCGCGAGATCGGCGTCGGCGACGTGATCGTCGGCAAGCATGTCGGCAACATGATGGCGGCGATGGGCGGCCGGCTCAGTGTCTATCGCGAGGCGATCGGCAATCCGGCGGCGTTGGAGGAGGCGCTGGTCCGCAATCTGTGGCGGGGCGAGCCGGGCGCCGAAGCCAAACCCGCGCTGGCCGCGGAGCGGATGCGATCGGTCGCGGCGCGGCTCGGGACCGTGGACCTTGACGATCTGCTCGCCAACGGGCTGCCGGGATGACGCCGGAATTCTCGCGGCCGGTACGAATCGACACGCTCGGCGAGGGGGCCCGCACCATGACGATCGAAGCCGGTCCGGCCGAATGCAGGGCGCTGGCCCAACGTTTCGGCCTGGTGTCGCTTGGCAGCCTGTCGGCCGATGCGGCGCTGTATCGCCGAGGCGAGGCGATCCTCGCCGAAGGCCGGATCATGGCCTCGGCGGTCCAGGCTTGCGTGGCGAGCGGCGTGCCCGTCGCGACGGCGGTCGACGAGGCCTTCACCTTGCGCTTCGTGCCTGAGGGGCAGGAGCCGGTCGAGGAGATCGAACTCGACGCGGGGGATGTCGATACAATCGATTATCAAGGCGACGCGATCGACCTGGGCGAGGCGGTGGCCGAGACGCTGGCGCTGAGCCTCGATCCCTTTCCCCGCGCGCCCGATGCCGATGCGGTGCTCAAGGCCGCCGGAGTGCTGCCGGACGACGAGGTGGCGACGGGGCCGTTCGCGGCGCTGAAGGTGTTGAAGGACAAACTCAAATAGACTCTCTATCGCGGGAGCGGGCTCGGCTGCGCTGCCCACCTCAGCACCGCGAACCCGCACATCGCCGACAGCAGCGATCCGGCGAGCACGCCGATCCTGACCTCGTCGCCGAGCCGCGGATCATGGAAGGCGAGTCCGCCGATGAACAGGCTCATAGTGAAGCCGATCCCGCAGAGCAGGGCGACGCCATAGACCTGGATCCAGCGCGCGCCGGACGGGCGCTCGGCGAGACCGAAGGCAACCGCGAGGCGGACGCTGCCGAAAATGCCGATCTGCTTGCCGAGGAACAGCCCCGTCGCGATGCCGAGAGGCAGAGGCGCGAACAGGCCGGCAAGGCCGATACCCGCGAAGGACACACCGGCATTGGCAAAGCCGAACAAAGGCACGACCCCGAAGGCGACCCAGGGATGGAGCGCATGTTCGAGGCGGTGGAGAGTCGAATATTCCGCCTCCTTGCCGATCGGTATGGCGAAGGCGGCCAGCACGCCCGCGATCGTCGCATGCACGCCCGACAGCAGCACCGTGACCCACAGCCCGGCGGCGAGCAGCAGGAAAGGCCAGAGCGCGCGCGTCCCCAGCCGTCCCAGCGCAATCATCGCGGCGAAGATCAGCGCCGCCGCGAGCAAGGCAGGCCCGCTGATGGCCGGCGTATAGGCGAGGGCGATGATCGCCACCGCACCCATATCGTCGACGATCGCGACCGTCGTGAGGAACAGCTTGAGCGAGGCGGGCGCCCGGCTGCCAAGCAGGGCCAGCACGCCGATCGCGAACGCGATGTCCGTGGCGGTGGGAATTGCCCAGCCGCGCGACAATCCCGGCGTCTCGCCAGTCAGCGCCAGGTAGATCAATGCCGGCACCGCCATTCCCGCGGCCGCGGCGATGAAGGGAAGGATCCGGTCTGACCAGCGCGCGAGATGGCCGCTGACGAACTCGCGCTTTATCTCCAGTCCGACGAGGAGGAAGAACAGCGCCATCAGTGCGTCGTTGATCCAGTGCAGGACGTTCAGCGGCCCGACCTCTGCATGGAGCAGATCGAAATAGAGGCTGCCCGCTGGGCTGTTCGCCACGAGCATCGCGGCGGCGGCGGCGAGGATCAGGACGATCCCGCCCGCGGCCTGGGTGCCGAGAAAACGGCGGATCGGGGATATCATCCGAAGACCTTAGCCGCTCTCGAGTAAAATGTCGAAAACCCTACAGAAATAGAGTCTGGTGATCGAAAGGGATGCGAGTTCAGGGCACCAGCACCGTGTCCTTCGCCTCGTCGAGCATGTCGGGATAGTCGAGCGTATAGTGCAGTCCGCGACTCTCCCTGCGGTGAAGTGCCGACCGCACGATCAGGTCGGCGACGTCGACGAGGTTGCGCAACTCGATCAGGTCGGGCGTGACGCGGAAATTGCCGTAATATTCGGCAACCTCCTGGCGGAGCAGCGCGACCCGGTGGGCGGCGCGCTCGAGCCGCTTGGTCGTCCGCACGATGCCGACATAATCCCACATGAAACGGCGGATCTCGCGCCAGTTGTGCTGGACGATCACCTCCTCGTCCGAATCCGTCACCCGGCTTTCATCCCACGGGCGGATCGTCGGAGGTTCGGGCATCTCGTCGAAATGGCGCTTGATGTGCTCGGCGGCGGCGTCTCCGAAGACGAAGCATTCGAGCAGCGAGTTAGAGGCGAGGCGGTTCGCGCCGTGGAGGCCCGACTGGGTCACCTCGCCCGCCGCATAGAGGCCGGGCAGATCGGTGCGCCCGTCGAGATCGATGATCACGCCGCCGCAGGTGTAATGCGCCGCAGGAACGATGGGAATCGGCTCCTTGGTGATATCGATGCCGAGGGTCAGCAGCCGCGCGTGGATCGTCGGGAAATGCTCGGTGACGAACTCGGCTGGCTTGTGACTGATGTCGAGATGGACGTAGTCGAGGCCGAGCCGCTTGATCTCATGGTCGATCGCGCGGGCGACGATGTCGCGCGGGGCGAGCTCGGCGCGCTTGTCGAAGCGCGGCATGAAGCGGCGACCGGTGGTCGGCAGCTTCAATTGCCCGCCCTCACCGCGCATCGCCTCGGTGATCAGGAAGTTCTTGACCTCGAGATTATACAGGCAAGTCGGGTGGAACTGCATGAACTCCATGTTGGAGATGCGGCACCCCGCGCGCCACGCCATCGCGATCCCATCGCCGGTGGCGCCGCGGGGCGAGGTCGAGAAAGTGTAGGCGCGGCTCGCTCCCCCGGTCGCCAGCACTGTCGCGCGGGCGGTGAAACTCTCGATCTTCCCCGTGGAGCGGTCGACCGCATAGACACCCCAGACATGGCCGTCGCCCGAATAGCGTTCGCCGTGCCGGCTGGTGATCAGGTCGATCGCGGCACGGTCCGGGAAAAGGGTGATGTTGGGATGTTCTGTGGCAGCCTTTTCCAGCGCTATCTGGACCGCCTGGCCGGTCGAGTCGTTGACATGGACGATCCGGCGATGGCTGTGCCCACCCTCGCGAGTCAGGTGCCAACGGTCGTCGCCGCCCCCGTCGGCGGGGTTGAAAGGCACACCGAGCGAGGCCAGCTTTTCGATCGAGAGCGGTGCATGTTCGACGACGAACTCGACTGCGGTTCGATTGTTGAGCCCCGCGCCGGCCACGATCGTGTCCTCGATGTGCGAATCGAAGGTGTCGCCGGCTTCGAGCACTGCGGCAATGCCGCCCTGCGCCCAGGCGGTCGATCCGTCCGAGATCCCCGCCTTGGCGAGCACGCCGACCTTGAAGCGATTGGCGAGGTTGAGCGCCGCGGTCAGCCCCGCGGCGCCCGAGCCGATCACGACGACGTCGAAATTATAGGCGGCCATCGCCCCGGCCAGAAGAATTCTTGAGTTCGGCGGCATTGCTCTGTCGCGTGAGATTCAGGAAAACATCCTCCAGATCGGCTTCCTGGGTCGAGACGTCGACGATACCGAGCCCCTCTCTCTGGACCGCCGCCAGCACCTCGCCGGCGTTCACCTTGTCCTTGGAATAGGTTATGACGAGGGTGCGGCTGCCCTGCAACTCGACCTTGTCGAAGCAGACCGCGTCGGGCGCCTTGTCGAGATCGCGGTCGACCGTCACCGAAACGGCCTTCTCATGCGCCATGTCGACCAGTTTTCGGGTCGGCTCATTGGCGATGACGCGCCCTTGGTTGATGATCGCGATCCGATCGCACAGCTCCTCGGCTTCCTCGAGATAGTGCGTCGTCAGCACGACCGTCACGCCAGCGCGGTTGAGTTCGCGGATATATTGCCAGAGCTGCTGGCGCAACTCGACATCCACGCCCGCTGTCGGTTCGTCGAGGACGAGAACCGGCGGCGAATGGACCATCGCCTTGGCGACGAGCAGCCGCCGCTTCATGCCGCCGGACAGCGAGCGCGCATAGGCATCGGCCTTGTCGTGGAGATGGACCGCGCGGAGCAGTTGTTCGGTCAGCCGCCGGGATTTGGGGATGCCATAGAAGCCCGCCTGATTGTCGAGCGTCTCGCGCGGCGTGAAGAAGGGATCGAACACGATTTCCTGCGGCACGATCCCGATCGACGCCTTGGCATTGCGGGGATCCTTGTCGATGTCGAAGCCCCAGATGTTGACATGGCCGGCGGTCTTGTTGACCAGCCCCGCGAGGATGTTGATCGTCGTCGACTTGCCCGCGCCGTTCGGCCCCAGCAGCCCGAAAATCTCTCCGCGCGGTATGTCAAGATCCACGTCGAACAGGGCCTGCTTGCCGCCCTTGTATATCTTGGACAGCCCCCGGATACTGATCGCCGCATCGTTCATGGCGCGGGGCATAGCGGGTGGAGGGGCGCGGTGCAAAGGGGGACAGTGGTGCCGGCGGCAATCGCGCGCGAGTCCCTCTGCCGGCGATTGGCCTCTCTCCCCGGTCATGTACCGGATAGTCAGGTGCTGGGCGGCACCGGCAGGCAATCGAGACCCGCGCCGGCCGCTGCCGCACATATCGCGATCGCCTGGCTGCGGTCGCTGACCGGCCCCACGCGGATGCGGACAAGGGCGCTGCCGGGCACATCCTCATAACGCGGCACGAAATCGGCCGCCCCTTTCATTCGGCGGCGGATTCGCTCCCACGCGCCGCGCGCCGCGCCGTCGCCCGAATAGGCGCCGAGCTGGATGCGCCAGGGTGGGCCCGCGGCTGCCTTCATCGCGGGCTGGACGGCAGGGGCGGGGTGATTGTCGGATGGCGCGATCAGCCGTTCGAGCGCGCCCGACGCGTAAGCCGCGAAGCGATTGGGCGGCACGAAAGGCGCTTCGGCAGCTATCTGGCTCGCCGCGATACAGAAGCGCGCCTGCGCGGGCGGCTGCGCGAAGAGATTATAGAGTCGCGTCATATGCGCGTCGAGCGCGCCCGCGCCGGCGAAGCGCGCGCCCTCGCTGCGGTAGGCGGCGGCGAGCGGCACGCGCTGACGGGCGAGCAGCTGGTTGTAGCTGGCGGCGATACCGAGCTTGCCGCTCCGGTCGCACGACAGCGCCGCGACGTTGAGCGCTGCGCGCAGGTGCCACGCGGCCTCGTCCGCCGAGAGGTTCCAGTTGAGCGCGCGAAGGCCGCCATCTCCGTGCGGGCCCGGCGGCCGTAGCGGTGGCGGACGTTCGGCAACCGGTGGCGGCATTGGCGGCTTGCCCTTCTGCGCGCAGCCGGCAAGAGCGAGTGTCGCGACGGCGAGCAGCGTCGCCAGGCGTTTTTCCCTTTCCGTGGAGCGCATTGCTCTTACCTCCCATGCACATCCTGCGGGGTGGCCGATCGTCTGTCAGGAGTCGCTGCGGTGACGCGAATCGATCTCGGGACGGGACGAATCGCTCGCTCGGGCTGGCGGAGCGTTGCGCGACTCCATGGTGCTTGCTAATCGCCGGACATGAGCAGCCAGCCTCCCGCGCCCGAAACCGTTCATGTCGAATCCAGCCGTGTCGTCTGCGACGGCGCGAGCGATATCCCGGGTGGCGCCGCGCTCGGCCACCCGCGCGTGTTCATCGAGATCGATCCCGACATCGGCTATGCCGATTGCGGCTATTGCGATCGTCGCTTCGTGCTGAAGGGCGGCGGCGAAGCGCACCACTGATCGTCAGCACCAGCGTCAAATCCGCCCCGACGGGTCAATTATCGCTATTGGGGATCGGCTCCGAGCGCCTATATCGGGGCGCATGACCATATTAGCCGCAGACCCCCGCCATTTCCTCTATCGCGACACGCTCGATCCCGATGCGGCGCAGCGCCTGACCGCCCAGACCCTAAAGGACTGTGACGATGGTGAGCTCTATCTCCAATATATGACATCGGAGAGCTTCGGCTTCGACGACGGCCGGCTCAAGACCGCCGACTTCAACACCCAGGCGGGCTTCGGGCTGCGCGGCGTTTCGGGCGAGACCACCGCCTTCGCGCACGCCAACGAGTTGAGCGAGGCCGCGATCATCCGCGCCGGCGAGACGATGACCCTGCTGGACTCCGCAAAGGGCAGCCGGGCGCCCGCGCCACGGCGGACCAACAGCAGCCTCTACACCCCTGACGATCCGCTCGGCCTGATCCCCTTCGCCAGAAAGGTCGCCTTGTGCCAGGAGGTCGACGCCGCCGCCCGCGCCCGCGATCCGCGCGTCGTCCAGGTCTCGGTCGGTCTGTCGGGCTCGTGGAGTGTGGTCGAGATCGTCCGTCCCGACGGCTTCACTGCCTTCGACGTGCGTCCGCTGGTCCGCCTCAACGTGTCGATCGTGGTCGAGCAGAACGGGCGGCGCGAGACCGGCTTCTTCGGGCTGGGCGGCCGCTACCTCTACGACCGGCTGTTCGAGCCGGCGACGTGGAACCGCGCGATCGACGAGGCGCTTCACCAGGCGATCGTCAATCTCGACGCGGTCGCGGCGCCGGCCGGGGAGATGACGGTGGTCTGCGGGCCCGGCTGGCCGGGCGTGCTGCTCCACGAGGCGATCGGCCACGGCCTCGAAGGCGATTTCAATCGCAAAGGCACCTCGGCCTTTTCCGGACGGATCGGCGAGCGGGTCGCCGCTCCTGGGGTCACCGTGGTCGACGACGGCTCGATCGCCGACCGGCGCGGTTCGCTCACCATCGACGACGAGGGCACGCCCACCCGGTGCAACGTTCTGATCGAGGACGGCATCCTCAAGGGCTATATCCACGATCGGCTCAACGCCCGGCTGATGGGGGTCGAGCCGACCGGCAACGGCCGCCGCGAGAGCTATGCTCATGCGCCGATGCCGCGGATGACGAACACGTTCATGTATGCCGGCAGTGACGATCCGGACGAGATTATCGTCCGCGCCAGCAACGGCATCTATGCCAAGAGCTTCGGAGGCGGACAGGTCGACATCACCTCGGGCAAGTTCGTCTTCTCCTGCACCGAGGCGTACAAGATCGAGAACGGCAAGCTGACCGTGCCGATCAAGGGCGCGACGCTGATCGGCGACGGCCCTTCGGTGCTGACCAAGGTCACCGCGATCGGCAACGACATGGCGCTCGACGAAGGTGTCGGAGTCTGCGGAAAGGGCGGCCAGTCGGTGCCCGCCGGCGTCGGCCAGCCGACCGTCATGATCTCGGCGCTCACCGTCGGCGGCACGGCGGCTTAACCGCCATGGCGATCGCGGTCGCGCTGGGAGGTGGGGCCGCGCTGGGCTGGGCGCATATCGGCGTGCTGCGCCAGTTGCAGGAAGACGGCATTGCGATCCGCGCGGCGGCGGGCACGTCGATCGGCGCGCTCGCCGCGGTCTGCCTCGCCGCCGGCAAGCTCGATCCGCTCGAACGGGTCGCGCGTTCGGCGAGCTGGCTGCGCATCCTCTCTTATCTGGACATTCACCTGCGGCCCGGTGCCATGCTCGGAGGTCGCGGCATACTGCGTGATCTCCAGCTCCATCTTGGCCATCTCCAGTTCCAGGAGCTGTGGATTCCTTCGGCGGCGGTCGCCACCGACCTCGTCAGCGGCAAGCCGGTGATCATCGATCGCGGGCCGGTCAACCCGGCGATCATGGCTTCGATCGCGATTCCCGGGCTATTCCGTCCCGTGCAATATGACGGCCATTTCCTCGTTGATGGCGGCGTGGTGATGCCGGTGCCCGTCCGCGCAGCGCGCCAGATCGCCCCGGACCTGCCGGTGCTCGCGATCAATCTTCAAGGCGATTATCACGGCCGCCGCGTCGCCAGCGCGATCCGCGCCCAGCCCCGGCGCAACCATCCTTCGATGGCAGTCGTGCGCGCTTCGACCATGCTGCTGATGGCCGAGCTCGCGCGCGCCTCGCTGGCGCTCGATCCGCCCGACCTCGGGCTCACCCTGCCGGTCGGCCATGTCGAGATCCATGATTTCACCCGGGCCGACGAGCTGATCGCGATCGGCCGGCGGTCGGTGCGTGAGCGGATCGACGATATCCGCGCCCTGGCCGGGCGGCAGCCCCGCCTGAATGCGCTGGCATGACACCGGGCTCCGAAGGCACCGAGGCGATCCTCGGCTTCTGGTTCGACGAGATCGGGTCCGAACGCTGGTGGGTCCGCTCGCAGGAGACCGACGCTGCGATCGTCGAGCGGTTCCGCGATCTCTGGGAGGAATGGCGCAGCCGTACTCCAGCGAGCTTCCTTGGGTCGGCGCGCGAGGCGCTGGCGGGCGTGATCCTGTTCGATCAGTTCTCTCGCAACATGTTCCGCGGCCATGCCGACGCCTTCTCGACCGATCCGCTCGCGCTGGCGATTGCGAAGGGGGCGGTCGATCGCGGGCTCGACAAGGCGATGAGCGCCGACGAGCGCAGTTTCCTCTATATGCCCTTCCAGCACAGCGAGACGATGGCCGATCAGCATCGATCGCTGGCCCTATTCGCCGGGCTCGGCAACGCCGTTGCGCTCGATTTCGCGCACAAGCATCATGACATGATTGCGCGCTACGGCCGTTTCCCCGCGCGCAACGCGGCGCTTGGCCGTGCCGACCGGCTGGGCGAGGCGGCGGCAATCCAAGCCAGCAAGGACTGGTGACGGCCAGGAGCGGAAACGGACTTGGCAGACTGGCTGAAGACCTGCATTGTTCCTGGGGGGATCCGGCCTTTTCCGGGGGGAATCATGAGCATCACATTGGGATCGAGAAGCCTGTCGCGGCTCGCGGGTCTCCATCCGGACCTTGTCCGGGTCGTCAGGAAGGCGGCCGATATGTCGACGCTGGACTTCACCGTCCTCGAAGGATTGCGCACGCTCGCCCGCCAGAAGCAGCTCCTCGCGAAGGGCGCGACCACGACGATGCGGTCGCGCCATCTCGACGGCCACGCAGTCGACCTCGGCGCGATCGTCGCCGGCCAGATCCGCTGGGACTGGCCGCTCTATTACAAGCTCGCCGAGGTGGTGAAGGCGGCGGCGCAGGCGGAACAGGTTCCGATCGAATGGGGCGGCGACTGGCGGAAATTCAAGGACGGGCCGCATTGGCAGCTGCCTTGGGCGCGCTATCCGAGCTGACCGCAGCCGTCGCGCCGGGCTTGCGTCGCGTCGAGCAACTGCGACTGAAACGCCTGCCCAAAAAAAAGGCACGGCTCAACTTTTAATCAAAGCCGCCGGAGTGATTTTGTCCAATTTTTCGGCGCGGCGTGAATATTGCTCGCGAATCCGGGCCTCCATCTGATTGGCACGCTTATTGCGACGCACAATCGGGCTTAAAAGAGGGAGGCAGAATGAAACTCGTCATTGCCATCATCAAGCCGTTCAAACTGGATGAGGTGCGTGAAGCACTGTCCGGACTGGGCGTGCAGGGCATGACCGTTACCGAAGTCAAGGGCTTCGGGCGGCAAAAGGGCCAGACGGAAATCTACCGTGGGGCCGAGTACAGCACCAACATGGTTCCGAAGATCAAGGTCGAGGTGGCCACCACCGACGATCTCGCGCCGCGGGTGGTCGAGGCGATTCAGCAATCGGCCAACACCGGCGCCATCGGCGACGGCAAGATCTTTGTCCTCGATGTCGCGCAGGCCGTGCGGATCCGCACCGGCGAAACCGACGACGTCGCGCTCTGATAGAAGGGGGAAACATGACGCTTCACAACAAGCTGGCGGCGAGCCTCGGCACGCTGGCCATATCCGCGTTCGTCGCGGCGCCCGCCTGGGCCCAGGATCTGATCAAGGCCCCCGACGCCGCCGCGCAGGCGGGCATGGTCAACAAGGGCGACACCACCTGGATGCTGATCTCCGCGGCGCTGGTGCTGATGATGTCGGTGCCCGCGCTCGCCTTGTTCTATGGCGGTTTGGTCCGCACAAAGAACATGCTGTCGGTGCTCATGCAGGTGCTCGCGATCGTCTCGATCGCGGCGCTCGTCTGGGTCGGCTGGGGCTACTCGATGGCGTTCACCTCGGGCGGCGAGAACCAGTATTTCGGGGGCTTCTCGAAGGCGTTTCTCTCGGGCGTCACAGCGAGCACCTACGCCGCGACCTTCTCGAACAACGTCTATATTCCGGAATATGCGTTCGTCGTGTTTCAGATGACCTTCGCCTGCATCACGCCGGCGCTGATCGTCGGGGCCTTTGCCGAGCGCGTGAAGTTCTGGCCGCTGATGCTGTTCGTCGTGCTGTGGCTCACCATCGTCTACTTCCCGATGGCGCATATGGTTTGGTACTGGGCTGGCCCGGACTTCCTGGCTGACGCTCCGACCGATGCCGGCCTGATCTGGAGCTGGGGCGCGCTCGACTTTGCCGGTGGCACCGTCGTCCACATCAACGCGGGTATCGCGGGTCTCGTCGGCTGCCTGGTTCTCGGCAGGCGCACCGGCTACAAGAAGGAGCCGATGCCGCCGCACTCGCTGACCATGACCATGATCGGCGCCTCGCTGCTGTGGATCGGCTGGTTCGGCTTCAACGCCGGCTCCAATCTCGAATCTAACGGCGTGACCGCCGTCGCCTTCATCAACACCCTGGTCGCGACGGCGGCCGCGGCGCTGGGATGGGCGATCATCGAGCAGCTCGTCCATGGCAAGCCTTCGTTGCTGGGTGCCGCGTCGGGTGCCGTCGCGGGCCTCGTCGCGATCACTCCGGCGGCGGGCTTCGCCGCTCCGGTCACCTCGATCATCCTCGGCGCGGTCGCTTCGCTGGTGTGCTTCTTCTTCTGCACCACCGTGAAGAACAAGCTCGGCTATGACGACACGCTCGATGTGTTCGGCATCCACTGCGTTGGCGGCATCGTCGGCGCGATCGGCACAGGCATCGTTGCCGATCCGGCGCTCGGCGGCCAGGGCTGGTTCGACTACACCGTCTTCCCGGCAGTGGCGGGCGAATATGACATGGCCGGGCAGGTGATCACCCAGATCAAGGCGGTCGCGCTCACCCTCGTCCTTTCGGGCGGCGTGTCGGCGATCCTCTTCTTCCTGATCGACAAGACCATCGGGCTGCGCCCCTCGGTCGAGGTCGAGCTGGAAGGCCTCGACATCGCCGAGCATGGCGAGCGGGCCTACAACTACTGATTGCGAATTGGAGCCGTCCTTGGGGACGGCTCCTCCGGGCGTTCCTCCTGCGAACGCACTCGGGCCGGTGGGGCAACCCTCCGGCCCTTCTTTTGTTGTAGAGATGAAGGCAAGGGCAAAGCATGATCACCGTCGCGAGCTACAATATAAGGAAAGGGCTTGGCACCGATCGAAAGCGAAGACCCGATCGCATCCTCGAGGTGCTGCACGAAGTGCACGCCGACATCGTCGCATTGCAGGAGGCCGACCGGCGCTTCGGCTCAAGGCAGAGCGCGCTTCCCACCGAGCTGATCAAGCAGGGCGAATATCGCGCGGTGCCGTTCGACATCCGGCCTGGCGGGATCGGATGGCACGGCAACGCAATATTGATCCGCAACGCGGTCGAGATCCTCGATTTCGCGCCGCTCCACCTGCCGACGCTCGAGCCGCGCGGCGCCGTGATGGCCGAGCTCCACCTCGGCGGCAACGATCTGCGCGTCGTCGGCATGCACCTCGACCTGTCGGGGCTGTGGCGCCGGCGCCAGGTCCGCACGATCATCGATCAGATCCGCCGCCGCCGGCACAAGATGCCGACCGTGCTGATGGGCGATCTCAACGAATGGTCGCTCCACGGCGGCTGCATCCGCGAATTCGCCCCCGAGCACCATGTCGCGCCGACCGGCCGCAGCTATCACAGCCGCCGGCCTGTCGGCTGTCTCGACCGGATCATCCTGAGCTCCGACCTCCACCTGGTGGCGTGCGGCGTCCATATGAGCGAGCGGGCGCGTATCGCGTCGGACCACCTGCCGGTCTGGGCACGGCTGAATTGGGTTTCTTGACGCCCCTCCCTCGGCGGGGAGGAGGCTTTACCGCCGCCCCAGCAACGGCTTGATCGGCGAGATGTCGTAGCCGGCGTTGGCCGCCTTGCGCGCCAGCTCGTCGGGGTCTTCGCCGGCGGTGCCCTTGGCGAGCGCCCAGCAGAAGGTCGATCGCGTTCCCGAGCGGCAATAGGCGAGCACCGGGCCGCCCGCCTCGGCGAGGGCCTTCTGCATCGCCTCGACCTGATTGATCGAGAAGCCCCCATGGGTGATCGGGATCGCGACATAGGCAAGCCCCGCCATGCGCGCCGCTTCGCGGATCTCATCGCCGCTCGGCTGACCGGGCTCCTCCTGGTCGGGGCGGTTGTTGATGATCATCGTGAAGCCCTGCTTCGCCGCGTCGGCGACATCTTCGGGGCTGATCTGGGCGGCGACCGAGATGCTGTCGTCGATCTTGCGGAACATGACTTTCTCCCTCAGCCCTGATGGGCATTTATCGCGGCGAGGAAGGCCTCGCCATAAGTCTCCAGCTTCTTCGCCCCTACGCCCGAAATCCGGGCGAGACCACCCAGCGAATCAGGCTTCGTCGCCGCCATTTCGCGCAGCGTGACGTCGGGAAAGACGACATAGGGCGGGACGCCCTGGGCTTTCGCGAGGTCGCGGCGCAACGCTCGGAGCGTCTCGAACAGCGGATCATGCGGATAGTCCGGCGCGCCGCCTCTGGTCTTGCGGGGGCGCTGGCGCTCGGGCGGGAGGACAAGCCGCAGCGGTTCCTCGCCCTTGAGGATCGCCTTCGCGGCCGGACCGAAGGACAGGCCGCCATAGTCGTCGGCGCGCAGTGCGTCGCGGGCCAGAAGGGCGCGGGCAACCGGCTTGATCAGCTTCTGCTCGGCTTCGTCGGCGATGCCGAACACCGACAGGCGATGATGGCCGAGGCCGAGAATCTTGTCGGTCTCGCGGCCCGACAGCACATCGGCGAGATGGGTGACCCCGAAGCGCATCTCGGTGCGGAAGGCGGCCGAGAGCAGCTTCTGCGCCACGACGCTCGCGTCGACTCCGGTGGGCGGGTTCAGGCAATTGTCGCAATTGCCGCAGGCGGGCGGCGGGCTTTCGCCGAAATGTTTGAGCAGGATCGCGCGGCGGCAGCCCGGCGCCTCGATCAGCATCGCCATGGCGTTCAGCCGCTGGCGCTCGCCCGCGCGGCGGCCTTCCTCGACATCTGTCTCGATCCGCCGCCGCGCCCGCGCGAAATCCTCGGCGCCCCAATAGAGCTGGGTCACCGCCGGATCGCCGTCGCGGCCCGCGCGGCCGGTCTCCTGATAATAAGCCTCGATCGACTTGGGCAGCCCCGCATGGGCGACGAACCGGACGTCGGGCTTGTCGATTCCCATGCCGAAGGCGATCGTCGCCACCATCACCATGTCCTCGGACGCGACGAACGCCTTCTGGTTGGCCGCGCGGATCTTCGGATCGAGCCCGGCATGATAGGCGCGCGCCGGCCGGCCGGCGGCGCCGAGTTGGGCGGCGAGCTTCTCGGTGGCGTCGCGGGTCGGCGCATAGACGATGCCCGGCCCCGGATTGTCGTCGAGCAGCTGAGCGAGCTGCTTGCCGAGGCCGTCGCGCGGGGTGATGCCGTAGCGCAGATTGGCGCGGTCGAAACCGGCGAGGATCAGCCCGTCGCGCTCGATGCCGAGCTGGGTGAGGATGTCGTCTCGGGTGTGGCTGTCGGCCGTCGCGGTCAGGGCGAGCCGGGGCACGTCGGGCCGGCCATCGAGCAGACCGCGCAGCAGGCGATAGTCGGGGCGGAAATCATGGCCCCATTCGGACACGCAATGCGCCTCGTCGATCGCGATCAGGGCCAGGGGGATCCGCTCGATCAGCCGCCGGAAGCTTTCGGTCGAGGCGCGTTCGGGCGCGACGTAGATCAGGTCGAGCGCGCCGTTGCGCAGCCGGTCGATCGTCTCGTCGCGATTGTCGTCGGCCGAGGTCAGGGTCGACGCCCGGATACCGGCCGCCTCGGCCGAGCGAACCTGATCGTGCATCAGCGCGATCAGCGGCGAGATGACCAGCCCGGTACCCTCGCGGCATAAAGCCGGGATCTGGTAGGTCAGCGATTTGCCCGCCCCGGTCGGCATCACCGCGAGCGTGTTCCGCCCTGCCATCACCCGCTCGATCACATCCTGCTGGCGTCCCCGGAACCGTGCATAGCCGAAGGTTCGCTGAAGGGCTTCCAATGGGGTGGGCATGGGGCTCTTCTAGCCGAACGGGAGGGTGTGTCGAGCGGGGGGAACATATTTCGTCGCCTCCGGCGGGGGCGGCGGTCAGGCGGCCGGCCGGCTCGGCCCGTGCCGGTTCATCCAGCGTTGCGCGGGCAGCTCGAAGCCGTGGTAGAACAGCGCCGACGCCACCAGCACCAGCAGCAGGAACAGCCCGAGCAAGGGCAGCGACACGTCCTTCGGATCGCTGACGAAGACAATCTTGAACAATATGAACAGCAGCGCATGGACCATATAGGTCGCGTAGCTGATCTCGCCGAGCCAATGGAGGACGCGGCCCTTCAACGGGCTGGGCTTGTCGGCCGTCAGCGCGAGCAGCAGAATCAGGCTGACGAATGTGAAGGGCAGCACGAGCGTCTCGGGCGCTCCCGCGCGGTAGCCGATCAGGCCGGCAATGGCACATCCGGCGGCGATCAGCGCCGGCTGGCCCGGCGTCTCGCGCCAGCGCAGCCACAGGGCCGCGGCGATCGTTCCCATCGCGAACTGGAGCAGGCAGCGCTGCAGGCCGAATTGTGGGATGTCGTTGCCGAGCAGCTGCCTGCCAAACGCGCTGAACAGCCCGAACAGCGTGAGCATCAGCAGCGCCAGGATGGCGACCAGCACCACGCTGGGCAGACGGCGCCAGTCGATGCTCGTCACGAGCAACGGAAACAGCAGATAGGCGGCGAATTCGGTGCTGATCGACCAGGAGGGAACGTTCCAGCCGAGCTTGTCCAGGAAGCCCCAATTCTGCAGCAGCAGCAGGTGGAAGGGCAGCTCGTTCCAGCGCATATCGGATGGCGTGCCGCGCCCGGTCTCCACGCTGACGATCGCGAAGGCGATCGCGAAGGCGAGCATCAACAGGTGGAGCGGATAGATGCGCGCGATCCGCCGCCACAGGAAATGCGGTACGCCGCGCCAGCGATGCCCGCGCAGCTGGTCGCCATAGTTGAGCCAGATCACGAAGCCCGACAGCACGAAGAAGAAGTCGACCGCGAGATAGCCCCTGGCCAGGAAATCGATCATCCCCGCGGGCAGCCGCGCACCAGCGCTTTCGCGGATATGGTAGAGCACGACATACCAGGCCGCGATTCCGCGCACCGAGGTGAGCGGCCGTAATTCGTGCCGGACCTGCAAGCTCTACCCAACCCCCGTCACCCCCAGCGAAGGCTGGAGCGCATGGCTGTATTCACCACAGATGGCGGTTCGCGTGAAGTCCTCCTTGCGTAGAGAGCTTAAGCCGCCTCGCGCTCTTCCTGTTCGCTCGCCTGCCGCATCCACATCTCGGCGTAGAGCCCGTCGCGCGCGAGCAGCTCGGCGTGACTGCCGCGCTCGGCCACCCGGCCCGCCTCCAGCACGACGATCTCGTCGGCGTGGACGATAGTCGAGAGGCGATGGGCGATGACGATCGTCGTGCGGCCCTGCTCTACCCCGCGCAGGGTGGTCTGGATCTCGGCCTCGGTGCGGCTGTCGAGCGCGCTGGTCGCTTCGTCGAGGATCAGCAGCGGCGGATTCTTGAGCAGGGTGCGCGCGATGGCGACGCGTTGCTTCTCGCCGCCCGACAATTTGAGACCGCGTTCGCCGACCTTGGTCCTGTATCCCTGGGGCAGCGACAGGATGAAGTCATGGATCGCCGCGCCCCGCGCCGCCTCCTCGATCTCTTCCTGGGTCGCTCCGTCGCGGCCATAGCCGATATTGTAACCGATCGTGTCGTTGAACAGCACCGTGTCCTGGGGGACGATGCCGATCGCGCGCCGCAACGACGCTTGCGTGACCTTGGCGATATCCTGGCCGTCGATCGTCACGCGGCCGCCCGAAATGTCGTAGAAGCGATAGAGTATCCGCGCGAGCGTGGATTTGCCGGCGCCCGAGGGCCCCACCACCGCGAGCGTTCCGCCGGGCAGGATGGTCAGGTCGATCCCCTTGAGGATGTCGCGCTCGGCTTCGTAGGAAAAGTAGACATCCTCGAACTCGACCATTCCGCCCGAGACCTTGAGCGGTACCGCGTCGGGAGCGTCGACCACCTCGGCCGGCGTGTCGATCAGCTTGAACATCGCCTCCATGTCGATCAGTCCCTGGCGGATTTCGCGATAGACCATGCCCAGCATGTCGAGCGGACGGAAAAGCTGGCTCAGCATCGTGTTCACGAACACCACGTCGCCGGGCGAGAACCAGCCCTTGCTCCAGCCGTAGACGCTATAGCCCATCGCGCCCGCCATCATCAGATTGGTAATCAGCGACTGACCGATGTTGAGCGCGGCGAGCGAGCCCTCGTTCTTGGTCGCGGCGCGCGCATAGTCGGCGACGGCCTTTCCGTAGTTCTCGGTCTCCCGCTGCTCCGCATTGAAATATTTCACCGTCTCGTAGTTGAGCAGCGCGTCGACCGCGCGGGCGGAGGCGCGGGTATCGTGCTCGACCATTTCGCGGCGCATCCTGGTCCGCCATTCTGTGACCTTCCGGGTGAAGATGATGTAGGCGGCGATCGCGAGCATCGTCGCCGTCACCAGCCCGACACCGAATTTGTAGAGGAAGATCAGGCAGACCGCGGTAAGCTCGAACAGGGTCGGGCCGATGTTGAACAGCAGGAAGTAGAGCATCGTGTCGATACTCTTGGTGCCGCGCTCGACGATCTTGGTGAGCGCGCCGGTGCGCCGTTCGAGATGGAAGCGCAGCGACAGCCGGTGGAGCTGGCTGAACACCTCGAGCGACAGCCGCCGCGCCGCATCCTGGCCAACCAGCTCGAAAATGGCGTTGCGCAGATTGTCGAAGAGCACGCCTCCGAATCGCGCTCCCGCATAAGCGACGACCAGCGCAATGGCGATCACCACCCCCGGCTCCAGGCCAGGCGCCATCCGGTCGATCGCCGCCTTGTAGGCGAACGGCATCAGCAGCACGACGCATTTGGAGCCGAGCACCATCATCATCGCGATCACCACGCGGGTGCGCAGCGCGGGCTCTCCCTTCGGCCAGAGATAGGGCAGGAAACGGCGCAGCGTGGCCCAGCCATGTTCGGGATTGGCGAAGGTGGAGGGGTGGGTCTCGGGCGGCATTGCCGCGAAGATAGGCACGCAACGTCGCCAGGGGAAGATCGGAGACCGGAAAGCTGGGGATGCCTTCGGAACCTCGTGGCAGCTAGATGGGCACCTTGAGCTTCAGTTTCGCGCCCCGGAGCCGGATCTGCGCGCCGTCGGCCACGTCGGACAGATCCAGGGCGACGGGGCGGGTGTCCAATTCCTTGTCCGCATATACCTCGGATTCGTCCTCTTCGATGATCGGTTTCACCTCCTGGATCGGTCCGACCAGTCCTTCACTCCGGGGAGCGGGCTGCGCCGCCACAAGGGCTGCGGCGGATAGCATGATGAACGCGTGCACAACAGAAATCCTGTTCTCCCTCCGCTGATCCAATGGCCTTGGTGTGCCGCGCGTTCCATGGACGGGCAATCATATCGGATCGACCTGGTGAATCCCGCGCCGGAACGAGTATTCTGGTGGCTTGCACCGCGTCAAATCCGGCTCGCGCCCGAAGCGAACGTCGACACTCTGAGGTGGAGCGCGACACCCCGCCGAATATCACAATCCGCCAATCCTTTTGTGGAGCAGCGCCCGTCGTGCGCCTGTGGTCGATCGAACGACCGTGCCGCGAGGTCGTCGCGTCGCCCGTGCCGGTGGTCACAGTAAGGCGCTGACCGCGCCCATCGACGTTCAGACGGGCGGGACGAGCTTGCCGGTGATGCGGATGCCGGCACCGTCGACCTGATAGGTCTTGTTGAGGAAAATCAGCACCGAGGTCAGTGCCTCGGCCGCCGCCGAATTGACCAGCGCGCCGCCGTGGATGCCGCGCAGGCCCATCAGCTCCGACAGCTCCACCACGACCTGCCGGTCGGCTTTGACGTCCCCGAAGACGAGGACGTCGCATTCCACATCCATGTCGGTGATCAGCTTATGCGCGGCGACGCTGTGGAAGGCGGAGGTCACGCGGACATCGTCGCCC
>CAMLSA010000014.1 GCA_946482655.1 uncultured Sphingomonas sp.
AAGTGGAGGCAGCCGCCGGTCGAGTAGCCGGGGATGCCGGAGAAGCTGAGGCACTCCCAGACGATGCCCTGACCGGCGAAGGCGGCGTCGCCGTGCAGCAGCACCGGCAGCACCGTATCGCCCTCTTCGTCGCCGCAGGCGATCTGCTGGGCGCGGGTCTTGCCGAGCACGACCGGATCGACCGCCTCGAGATGGCTGGGATTGGGGACGAGGCTGAGGTGCACCTTGACGCCGTCGAACTCGCGGTCCGACGAGGTGCCGAGATGATATTTGACGTCGCCCGAGCCGCCGACATCCTCAGGGTTCGCGGCGCCGCCGGCGAACTCCGAGAAGATCGCGCGATAGGGCTTGCCCATCACGTTGGCGAGCACGTTGAGGCGGCCGCGATGGGCCATGCCGACAACGATCGTGTTCACGCCCAGCTGGCCGCCATATTTGATCACCGCCTCGAGCGCGGGGACCATCGATTCGCCGCCGTCGAGGCCGAAACGCTTGGTGCCGACATATTTGCGGCCGAGAAACTTCTCCCACTGCTCGGCCTCGATCACCTTGTTGAGGATCGCGATCTTGCCTTCGGGGGAAAAGCGGATGTCGGCGTCCTTGCCCTCCATCCGCGCCTGCAGGAAGCGACGCTCCTCGACATCGCCGATGTGCATATATTCAAGGCCGACATTGCCGCAATAGTTGCGGCGCAGGATCGCCAGAATCTCGCGCGGCGTGGCCCGTTCGAGGCCGAGGAAGCCGCCCAGATAGATCTCGCGGTCCATGTCGGCTTCGTCAAAGCCATGCCATTCGGGGGTCAGGTCGGCAGGCTCTTCGTTGCGGGTGAGGCCCAGCGGATCCAGATTGGCCAGAAGGTGACCGCGCACCCGATAGGTACGGATGAGCATGAGCGCGCGCATCGAATCGAGCGCGCGTTGCTCGATATCGCTTTCGCTGACCGCCGATGCAGCGGGATGCGCGGCCGAAGCGGGCGCGGTCTGGGCGGGAGCGGCAGCCCTGACGGGCTTCGCGGCCGGCGCCATCTGCATCGGATCGAGCCCGGAGGTCAGCGCGTCCGTGGTGCTGGGCGGCCAGTTCGGATTGGCCCAGCTCGGCCCTGAGACCTGGGCCTCGATGCCGGCGAAATAACCCTGCCAGCTTGGCTCTACGCTCGATTTATCAGCACGATATTGACGATAAAGCGCTTCAACGAAGGAAGCGCTGACCCCCTCCGGTCCGTCGAATTCGACGCCTTCGATACCCATCACACCATCCTTGGCTGCACCCACCCCGGGACAAGGCCCGAAGTACAGCAATTTGGGTTGATATATGTCTCAATCACCCGCCCGATGCGGAATAACCTAGCCCTTCAAGACCTCTGCCAATGTGGTTCCGAGCTCTGAAGGGCTCGCCGCCACCTTGATACCTGCCGCTTCCATCGCGGCTATTTTGTCTTCGGCCCCGCCTTGGCCGCCCGATACGATCGCCCCGGCATGGCCCATGCGGCGCCCCGGAGGAGCGGTGCGGCCGGCGATGAAGCCCGCCATGGGCTTCTTGCGGCCACGCTTGGCCTCGTCGCGCAGGAACTGCGCGGCCTCCTCCTCGGCCGAGCCGCCGATTTCACCGATCATGATGATCGACTTGGTCTCGTCGTCGGCCAGAAACAGTTCGAGCACGTCGATGAAGTTGGTGCCGTTGACGGGATCACCGCCGATGCCGACCGCAGTGGTCTGGCCGAGGCCGATCGCCGAGGTCTGGAACACCGCCTCATAGGTAAGCGTGCCCGAGCGCGAAACGACGCCGACCGAGCCCTTCTTGAAGATGGCCCCCGGCATGATGCCGATCTTGCACTCGTTCGGGGTCAGAACGCCTGGGCAGTTCGGACCGATCAGCCGCGACTTCGAACCCTGCAGAGCGCGCTTGACCTTGATCATGTCGATCACCGGGATGCCCTCGGTGATGCAGACGATCAGCGGCACCTCGGCGTCGATCGCCTCGAGAATCGAATCCGCGGCGAAGGGCGGCGGCACATAGACGACGCTGGCATCGGCGCCGGTGGCGGCGACCGCGTCATGCACGGTATCGAAGTTCGGAAGGCCGATATGGGTCGTGCCGCCTTTGCCCGGAGTCACTCCGGCGACCATCTGCGTGCCATAAGCGAGCGCCTGCTCGGTATGGAAGGTGCCGGTGTTGCCGGTCATTCCCTGCGTGATGACCTTGGTGTTCTTGTTGACCAGGATACTCATATCCGCGCGTCATCCCTTCATCGTCGCTAGATACCGGTATTTTGCCGGTGACGGTAAATTGCTTAGGCCAGCGAGCCGTCGATCGCCTTGCAGGCGACCAGCAGTTCCTTGACCGCGTCGACCGAGACCTGGAGATTGGCCTTGGCCTCGTCCGAGAGCTCGATTTCGACGACCTTCTCGACGCCGTTCGCGCCAATGATCACCGGCACGCCGACATAGAGGTTGTCGACACCATATTGACCGGTCAGATGCACTGCCGCCGGCAGCACCCGCTTCTTGTCCTTGAGGTAGCTCTCGGCCATCGCGATCGCCGAGGTGGCGGGCGCGTAAAAGGCCGAACCGCTCTTGAGCAGTGCGACGATCTCGCCGCCGCCGCTGCGCGTGCGCTGGACTATCGCGTCGATGCGCTCCTTGGTCGACCAGCCCATCTTGATCAGATCGGGGATCGGAATACCCGCGACGGTCGAATATTCGACCACCGGAACCATCGTATCGCCGTGGCCGCCGAGCACGAAGGTGGTGACGTCCTGGACCGAGACGTTGAACTCCTCGGCGAGGAAAGCCGCGAAGCGCGACGAGTCGAGCACGCCGGCCATGCCGACGACCTTATTGTGGGGAAGACCCGAAAATTCGCGCAATGCCCAGACCATCGCGTCGAGCGGGTTGGTAATGCAGATGACGAACGCGTCGGGTGCGTTCGCCTTGATGCCCTCGCCGACCGCCTTCATCACCTTCAGGTTGATGCCGAGCAGGTCGTCGCGGCTCATGCCGGGCTTACGGGCCACGCCGGCAGTGACGATGATGACATCGGCACCCTGGATGTCGGCATAGTCGTTCGTGCCCTTGAGGACCGCATCGAAACCTTCGACGGGCGCGCACTGCGACAGATCGAGCGCCTTGCCCTGGGGAATGCCCTCGACCACGTCGAACAGGACGATGTCGCCCAGTTCCTTGGTAGCCGCGAGGTGCGCGAGCGTTCCGCCGATATTGCCAGCACCGATCAGCGCAATTTTAGTCCGAGCCATCCGACTCCTCCGATGTGATAATCGTTAAGGAAGGCAGCCACCGCGTTGCGGCCGCCCGAAAGTGCGGGCTCCGCTTAGCCCCGCGATCCCGATGGAGCAACCGTTGGCGACATGCGCCGCCAAAGTTTTTCCGATGCCGGGGAAAGTTGTGATTGCTGCGTTGCCGCAGAGCGGCTCGTTCTCACTCCTCGTCGGAGCCGTGCCCGGCCGCCAGATAGTCATGACTCTGCATCTCCATCAGCCGCGAAGCCGTACGCTCGAACTCGAACGCGCCATCGCCCTCCGGATAGAGATCGGCGGGATCGGCATCGGCGGTGGCGAGCAATTTCACCTTGTGCTCGTAAAAGGCATCGATCATCACCTTGAAGCGCGCCGCCTCATTGCGCTTGTCCGGTCCGAGCAAGGGAATGCCGACGACGATCACGGTGTGGTAGTTGCGCGCGATCGCCAGATAGTCCGCCGCGCCCCGGGCTTCGGCGCACAGCCGCTTGAACGAGAAGACGGCGACGCCTTTGATGCTCTTTGGTACATGCATGAGCCGCCCGCCATGCACGGCAATGTCGGCCGAGGGGACGTGCGCCGCATCTTCCGGCGGAAAGTCGGTGAGGCGGAAGAAGGCGCGGGACACCGCATTACTCGCGTCGGGCCCATTGGGCGTGTACCAGACAGGAAAGCCGCCGAGACGTTCGAGGCGATAATCGGTCGGCCCGTTGAGACACAATATGTCGAGCTTCGCCTCGATCATGTCGATGAAGGGCAGGAACAGCTCGCGGTTGAGCCCGTCTTTGTAGAGATCGCGCGGCGGCCGGTTCGACGTGGTGACGACGGTTACCCCGGCATCGACGATCAGCCCGGTGAACAGCCGGCTGAGGATCGCCGCGTCGGCCATGTTGTTGACGACCATCTCGTCGAACGCCAGCAGCCGCGCCTGGGAAGCGATCGCCTCGACCACCGGCGGGATGGGGTCGCCCTTTTCCTTGACCCGCTCGACTCGCAGCCGGTCATGCACTTCGAGCATGAATTCGTGAAAATGAACGCGCCGCTTCGACTCGATGGGAACGCAATCGTAGAACAGGTCCATCAGCATCGATTTGCCGCGGCCCACCCCGCCCCACATATAGAGGCCACGCACCGGCGCCGGCGCCTTGCGCAGCATACGCCAGAGCACGCTGCCCTTGACCGGCTGCTCGGTCAGCGCTGTCGCGAGATGATCGAGCCGTTCGATCGTGGTGCGCTGATCGGCATCGGGGCGCAGTTCGCCCGAGGCGAGCATCTCCTCATAGCGGCTGGCGACGCTGGTCACGGCTTGGGCTTGCGCAATAGGCCGATGAAGCCCGAGATCATGTCCCCCGCCTGCTCGATCGTGCCGCGGATGAACAGGAATCCTCCGGTTTCCCGCGTGATCTGGACCATCGCATCGACCGGCCTCTGCAGATCCGCGCTTCCGGTGAACTGGACGTTGAGGTCGACGGTCAACCCGCCCGGTTCCGAACCGATCCCGAGCACGCGTGCGCCGATGAACGCCGCCATGTCGATGAACGTCATCACCGCGCCACCATGCATGTTGCCAGCAGCGTTCCCCAGCCCGAAATGCGGCTGCATCCGGACGATGGCGACGTCGCCGTCCCGCCGGGTCCGCAACGCACCGAACTGGCCGGTGAAGCGCGACTTGTCCTCGATATGCCAGTTCACCCAAGTCGAACTGCCGGGATCACCTTCGCAGCGATGCAGGGCGTCGATGACGCGCCCAGGGTCCGAACGCTGGTCCGCAGGCACGTCAGATCTGGCGTTCGACCACCATCTTCTTGATCTCCGCGATCGCCTTGGCCGGACTCAGTCCTTTGGGGCAGACGTTCGCGCAGTTCATGATCGTGTGGCAGCGATAGAGACGGAACGGGTCCTCGAGTTCGTCGAGCCGTTCGCCGGTCATCTCGTCGCGGCTGTCGGCCAGCCAGCGATAGGCCTGGAGCAGAATCGCCGGGCCCAGGAACTTGTCGCTGTTCCACCAGTAGCTCGGACAGGAGGTCGAGCAGCAGGCGCACAAGATGCACTCGTAAAGGCCATCGAGCTTGTTGCGGTCGTCTGGCGACTGGAGCCGCTCCTTGCCCGACGGCGCCGGCGTCACCGTTTGCAGCCAGGGCCGGATCGACGCATATTGCGCATAGAAATGGGTGAAATCGGGAACCAGATCCTTGATCACATCCATATGCGGCAGCGGCGTGATGCGGACCTCGCCCTTGCAGTCCTCGATGGCGGTGGTGCAGGCGAGCCCGTTGCGGCCGTCCATGTTCATCGAACAGGAGCCGCAGATGCCCTCGCGGCACGAGCGGCGGAAAGTCAGCGTCGGATCCTGCTCGCTCTTGATCTTGATCAGCGCGTCAAGGACCATCGGACCGCATTCCGCGAGGTCGATCTCGAAAGTGTCGTAGCGCGGATTCTCGCCGCTGTCGGGATCGTAGCGATAGATCTTGAAGGACTTCGGGTCCTTGGCGCCAGATGCCTTGACCGTCTTGCCCTTCTTGATCTTGCTGTTCTTCGGAAGTGCGAATTCAGCCATGACTCATGACCCCCTGCCCTATGTCGATCCGGCGATAGCGAATAGCGCGGCCGTGCTCAACGGCTAAGCGCGAAAAATCCCCATTCGTTTAGCCCAAATTCTCCGCTGCTTGAAAGGGAGGGGAGACAAGGTACAAAGCGCAGCCAATGGCCTCCGCTCCGCTCCCCGAGACTCCGCCCGGCTCCCGCCAGGTCGCCAAGGGCGCGGGGACGGCGATGATCGCGCGGGCAGGCGGCGTCATCGAGATCGTCTCGCAGCCGCTCTATGTATGGCTGTTCGGGCTGCCGACCTATGGGCTCTACATGGTGCTGTGGTCGGCGGTGAGCCTGGTCGAGAATTTCGCCGATCTCGGCATGACCAGTGCACTGCAGCGGGTGGTGCCGCGGGCGAAGGACGATGCCGAACGCGCGCGGGCGCTGCGCCAGGCGATGCTGCTGGGCCTGACGCCGTGCCTGGCGATCGCGCTGGGGGCCAGCCTCGGCGCGCACTGGATCGCCGAGGTCGTCAATGTCGCCGCGAGGGATCGCGACAAGCTGTCCACGGGCATCGCGTTGTTCGCCTGGGCCTTGCCGCTCTGGGCCTATGTCGAGATCGCCACCTCGGCGCTCCGGGCGCGCAAGGCGTTCGGCCCCGAAATCCGGCTCCGGGTGCTGTGGGAACAGGTGATGCGGATGGTGGCGGCCGTGCTGCTCTTCGCGATAGGCGCCGATACGCTCGGCCTGCTGATCGCTCACCTCTGCTCGCTCGCGATCACCTGCTTCTTCTCGACGCGGCTGCTGGCGCGCTTCTATCGGCTCGATCTGGTCGTAACCGGCGGCTCCGCGCGGCCGATGGCCGGCGAGACGCTCTATGCCGGATTGGCGGTGCTGCCTTCCAACATCGTCGGCCGGCTCTTCGCGGACGCGCCGCCGCTGATCCTCAACCTGCTGATCCCGGGCGCCGCCGGGGCGAGTGCGGCCGGGCTGTTCGCGATCGCCCGCAAGATCGCCAGCGCGGTACAGATGGTCCGCCAGGCCTTTTCCTATGTGATGGCGCCGCTCGCGTCGGAAGCGGCGCGCCACGACATCCGCCAAGTCGCCGGGATCTACGGCTTCGCGACGCGGCTCACCATCGTGGTCGCGGCACCTGTGGCCTGCGTCATCGCCGGCGGCGGCCGCGCGCTGCTCGCCCTGTTCGGCCAACCCGCCCAGACTGCCTATTTCGCGCTGGCGCTGCTGGCCTTCACCCGTCTGATCGACGCCGTCGCCGGACAGGCCGCGGCGATCCAGTCGGTGATCAGCCGCTATCATCATCCGCTGATCGGCAGCGTGATCGGCCTGGCCGTGTCGCTCGCGCTCGGCGCGCTATTGCTGCCGGAGGGCGGCATGGACGCCATGGCGCTGGCCGTATCGGCCGGCATGATCGTGTCGATGCTGGCCCCGGTGATCCAGCTATGGGTCCATGACCGGCTGCACCCCTTTGCGCCGCCCTTCGCCCGCGCGGTGGCGGTGACGGGGATCGTAGGCGCGGCGATCCTGCTCGTCTCCGAAGTGATCGAGCCGCTTCACCATCTGATGCGGATCGGGCTGGGCGCGGTCCTGCTGCTCGGCGGAATCTGGCTTTCGGGCCGCTTCGGCCTGTCGCACGACGACAAGGTCGCTCTCGGCAAGACGGCGCGGAAGCTGCGCCTCCTATAGGGTTGCGATCCGTTCCTTCAATATGGTCTCCGCCATGCCATGGTCAGAGGGCTTGTCGACATCGATGCAGGCTTCGGCATAGGGCAGCACCACCGCGCGCGCCTTGATCCCCAGCCGGCGGCCCGCCCGGGCGATCGCCTGATCGAGCGTCAGCCGACGAAGGGCGATCAGCAGCGCGAGGCCCCATCCGAAGGCGCCCAGCACCGCCCGCGCCTTCTTCCGCTGCTGCTCGACTCTGCGCCACACCGCCAGCGCCTCGAGCGCGCCCGGGCTCCCCAGCCAGAACAGGTTGGCGCCTGAATAGGCGCCGCCGCGAAAGGGCAGCCAGGTTCGCCTGTTGCCGGGATAGGTCGCTTCCAAGGTACGCCGCTCGACCAGCGCGACCGCGACGTCGGCGCCGGCAGAGTGCGCCATGAACTGATCGAGCATCGCGTCGTCGAGCAGGACATTGTCGGCGGTGGTGAGCAGAAAGGGATAGTTGCCGGGCATCGCCCGCAGCGTACCGCTGATCGCCTCGGCAATCGAATCGCCACAATTGCGGGACGTGACATGCGCTTCATCGCGCAGCCAGCGGGTTTGCGGATGATCCAGCAACGCCGCGCCATCCTGGGCGAGAATGACGATCCGCTTCACGTCGCGACGGCCGGCCAGCGCGGCGCCGACCCAGGCGAGCATCGGCTGCCCGGCGAGATCGATCAGCGCCTTGTGGGACCGGCCGAAATGCTGGGACAAGGGATCGCTGCCGGGCCGCTGGCCGGCCAGGACGATCGCTGTGACACTGGGTCTATTCATCATCCTGCCTTGCCAGCCCGCCGCCCGATGGGCAAGGAAGCTCGCCATCGACCCTATTATCAAGAAGGCCATGACCGTAGCTCCGCTTGCCGTCCGATCGATCGGAACCAACCCGACCCTGATCTGGGGTATGACCAGCACCGAGCGCCTCCGCCGGATCGCTGGCTCCCTGGATCTGACGGCGCAGAACAATGGAAGCGGGGCCGCGCTGCTCGTCGCGGCCAGCCATGTGTTCGAGCCCGCTTGGCTGAAATTCATGGCGTCGCGTCCCGGCCAGGTGCTGACCCTGGCGGGTGAGAAGGTGATAGCGCACGTCACCGACGCCCGCGGGGATGGGTTTCCCGACGGTCTGACGGAGGTCCGCGCCGAGGATCACCGGGAATTCTACAATGAGGCGCTACGCAAGCGCGAGGAGCCGGTGATCGAGCGGCTCGAGCCCGGCAATGTCCGCGCGATCGAGCGCAGGACCTATTTCGGCGCCTATAAGGGCGTGACCGACCTGCTCACCAAATATCTCTGGCCCGAATGGGCGCTGGTGCTGACGCGGATCGCGGCACGGATGGGCATGACCCCCAATATGGTGACCACGATCGGCGCGATCCTGTGCGTCGCCGCCACCATATTGTTCTGGCGGGGCGAATATTGGTGGGGCATGGCCGCCGGGCTCGTCTTCATGGTGCTCGACACGGTCGACGGCAAGCTCGCCCGCTGCACCATCACCTCGAGCCGCTGGGGCGACATCTTCGACCATGGACTCGATCTCGTCCACCCGCCCTTCTGGTGGTGGGCCTGGGGCGTGGGGCTCGGCCGCTGGGGATTGGCATTGTCCGACGCGACCTTCGCGACGGTGATGATCGCGATCGTTGGCGGCTACGTGGTTCAGCGCGCGATCGAGGGCGAATTCATCCGCCGCTTTGGCGGCATGCACATCCATGTCTGGGAAAAGATCGACAGCGATTTCCGTCTGATCACCGCGCGGCGAAACCCCAACATGGTGATCCTGTTCGTCGCGACCCTGGCGGGTCGCCCGGACGTCGGGCTCATCGCGGTGGCGGCGTGGACGGTGTTAAGCTGTCTCTTCCACGCGGTCAGGCTGCTGCAGGCGATCCAGCGGCAGGCGCGTGGCCAGACGGTCAGATCCTGGCTGGCGGTGTGACATGGCGAACGCGACGATCGAGAAATTCGGCTATCCGGCCAGCCTGATCCGCGACTATCGCCATTGGGTGGTGCTGCTGCGTCCGGCCCAGCCGACTCTGGGATCGCTGATACTCGCCGCCAAGTCCGATGCCACCGCGTTCGGCGCCCTCCCCCCCGAAGCGCATGCCGAGCTGGCGACGATCACCAGGGATATCGAGACGGCGCTGACCGGCGCGGTCCGTTATGCCAAGATCAACTATCTGATGCTGATGATGGTCGATCCGAACGTCCATTTCCACGTCGTCCCCCGCTATGAGGGCGAACGTGAACAGGGGAGCGTTTCGGTCACCGACGCGGGCTGGCCGGGGCCGCCGGCGCTGGGCCAGGCGGTGGCGCTGAGCGAGGATCAGGTGAAGGCGCTGGGCGGCTGGCTGAAGGGGCTGTGGCCAAGCTAATCGTCGCCATGGCGGATTACGGCTTCGCCATCCAGCCCTCGGTCAGCACACGGGCGATCGCCAGATCCTCGGGAAAATCGACCTCGGCCCACGGCAGCCCCTCGATCGATACCGTGCCGACGACGCCCGAGGGCGCCAGCGCGTGAATCGCCTTGAGGTACCAGTTGAGCACGCCCTCGGGTGTCCGCATCATCGCCTCGACCTGATCGCGGAAGATCGCCGGCCCCTCGCCCTTGAAGGCGAGCATGCCGATCGATTCGGCATTGGTCTCATGCGGATCGAGCCGCTTGCCGATCTGAAGCAGCCGGTCGCCGTCGCGCTGGACCTTCATGTCGTCGAGATCATAACTGTCCTTGACGTCGATCGTGACCGTGATCGGCCGCGTCGCCCCGGCAATCAGCCGGCCGATGATCTCGCGTGAGACCAGCGTGTCCCCGTTGAGGATGATGAAGTCCTGGTCCATCTCCTCGCGCGCGATCCAGCAGGAACCGAGATTGTCGGCGACCTTGTAGAAGGGATTGAACACGGTCCGGATCGTGAATCCCGGCTGCGGCAGCGCATCCAGCGCGGCGACCAGCTTGGCGTCGCGGAAGCCGGTGACCACCGCGATCTCGGTGATGCCGTTGGCGGCGAGCGCCTGGATCTGCCAGGCGATCAGGCTCTTGCCCGCGAAATCGATCAGGCACTTCGGCCGATCGGCCGTCAGCGGCAGCAGGCGGGAACCCTGCCCTGCTGAAAGAATGATGGCTTTTTTCATGGGGCGCCGGGTAGTGGGGAAATATGGCGGGAACGAGGATTTTGGATGACAGGCCGCATATTGCCTTCGCTTTCGTCGGTGGCATGCACCAGGCACTCCATCTCGCGCCGGTCGCGGCGACGCTCCACGCGAGCGGCACGGCACGCGTGGAAGCCTTTGCTCTCTACGATGAAGCGGTCGCGGCACTGGGCGAGATGTTCGACGGACTCGGCGCGCCGGGTATCACCATCCGGGAAATGACCCTCCCCCCCGCCATCGCCGCGCTTGCCGGATTGTCCGGGCGTTTCGAGGCGATGAAGCTGCCCAAGCTGCTGTTCTGGCAAAGAACGTTGCGCCGCTTCGATGCGATCGTAACCGCCGAGCGCACCACCACCGTCCTCAAGCGCCTGCCCGGGCGCCGCCCGCTGCTGATCCACATCCCACATGGCGCCGGCGATCGCGCCAAGGGCTTCGAGCGGCGCCTCAAGCTGTTCGACGAGGTGATCACCGCGGGCGAGAAGGACCGCCGCCGGATGATATCAGAGGGCGTGGCCCGGCCGGAGCATTGCCACAGCTCGGGCTATATCAAGCTGGCCGGGGTGGAACGGCTGTCGCCGGAGCCGGACGTCGAACCGCTCGATGCGGGGCGGCCGACCGTCCTCTACAATCCCCATTTCGACCCTGGCCTGTCCTCGTGGGGCCGGTTCGGCGAGGCGCTGGTCGGCCGGATCGTCGCCGATGGCCGCTACAACCTGATCGTCGCGCCGCATGTCCGCCTGCAGGAAAGTCTGTCGCCAGCGATGGTGGAGGCATGGCAACGCAAAGCGATCCCCGGCCGGGTGAGCATCGATTTCGGATCGTGGCGCTCGCTCGACATGAGCTACACCCGCGCCGCGGACATCTACATCGGCGACGTCAGCAGCCAAGTCTACGAATTCCTCGTCTCACCGAGGCCCTGCCTGTTCCTCGACGCGCATCAACATCCCTGGCGCGACAATCCCGATTACGCGATGTGGGCCTTCGGCGCCGTCTGCGGCTCGGTCGACGAGGCGATGGCGGAACTTGACCGGGCTTCGGCCCGGCATGGCGCGTTCGAGGCGATCCAGCGGGCGGCGATCGTCGATGCGCTGGGCGACAGCGGAGCGGACGCGCCGGACGTCGCCGCGCGGCTGATCATGCAGAGGGTGAGTGCTGAGAAGCGGAGGGCCTGCGACAAATAGATGCCCCGAGGGCAGGGGAGTAAAACAAAAAAGGAGGCCGGAGCCCCCTTTTTCGATTCCTGCCTGAAACCCGCTCAGTAAACGCGGGGCTTCGGCTTCACATATTCGGCTTCGTCGGTGAGCGTATATTCGTGCACGGGGCGATAATCGATCGTCACCGCGCCCTTATCGAACCAAGTGACGGTGTGCTTCATCCATTCCTTGTCGTCACGATCCGGGAAGTCCTCGTGCATATGCGCGCCGCGGCTTTCCTTGCGGTTGGCGGCCGAGTGCATCGTCACCACCGCCTGCGGCAGCATATTGTCGAGCTCGAGGGTCTCGACGAGGTCGGTGTTCCAGATCAGCGATCGATCGGTGACGTCGACATCCTGCAGGCTGGCGTAGACATTGTCGATCAGCCCCAGCCCTTCGCGCAGCAGCTCGGTGTCGCGGAACACCGCGCAATGCTTCTGCATCGTATGCTGCATGTCGAGGCGGATCGCCGCGGTCGGCGAGCCGCCCTTGGCGTTGCGGTAGCGATCCAGCCGGCTGAGCGCCTTGTCGTCGGCCTCGGCGACCACGGCGCCGTGCTTGCTCATGGGTTTGATCAGCTCGGCGAGGCGGAAGCCGGTCGCGCGGCCGAACACGACCAGATCGATCAGCGAGTTGGAACCAAGCCGGTTCGCGCCGTGGACCGACACGCAGGCCGCCTCACCCACTGCGAACAGGCCGGGGACCACCGTGTCCGGATTGCCGTCCTTCAGCGTGACGACCTCGCCATGATAGTTACAGGGGATGCCGCCCATATTGTAGTGGACGGTCGGTGTCACCGGCAGCGGCTGGCGGGTCAGGTCGACATTGGCGAAGATCTTGCCGGTCTCGGTGATGCCCGGCAGGCGCTCCGCCAGCACCTTGGGATCGATATGATCGAGGTGCAGGTAGATGTAGTCGCCATTCTTGCCGACGCCGCGGCCCTCGCGCATCTCCATCGCCATCGAGCGCGAGACGACGTCGCGGCTGGCGAGGTCCTTCGCCGAGGGAGCATAGCGCTCCATGAAGCGCTCGCCTTCGGAGTTGGTGAGATAGCCTCCCTCGCCGCGCGCGCCCTCGGTGATGAGCACGCCTGCGCCATAGATGCCGGTGGGGTGGAACTGAACGAACTCCATGTCCTGAAGCGGCAGTCCGGCGCGCAGCACCATGCCGCCGCCGTCGCCGGTGCAGCTATGGGCGGAGGTCGCCGAGAAATAGGTGCGGCCGGAGCCGCCGGTCGCGAGCACCACCGCGTGGCTGCGGAAGCGATGGATCGAGCCATCCTCCATGCAGAGCGCGATCACGCCCTTGCATTCGCCATTCTCCATGATCAGGTCGAGCGCGAAATATTCGATGTAGAAGTCCGCATCATATTTCAGGCTCTGCTGGTAGAGCGCGTGAAGCATGGCGTGGCCGGTACGGTCGGCGGCGGCGCAGGTGCGCTGCACCGGCGGACCCGCGCCCATGTTCTGCATATGGCCGCCGAAGGGGCGCTGATAGATCTTGCCTTCGTTCGTGCGGCTGAACGGCACGCCGGCATGTTCGAGCTCGATCACCGCGGCGGGTGCCTCACGCACCATATATTCGATCGCGTCCTGATCGCCCAGCCAGTCGGACCCCTTGACGGTGTCGTACATGTGCCAGGTCCAGTGGTCCGGCCCCATGTTGCCCAATGACGCGGCGATGCCCCCCTGCGCCGCGACGGTATGGCTGCGGGTCGGGAACACCTTCGTGACGCATGCAGTCTTGAGACCAGCGCCCGCGGCACCCATCGTCGCGCGCAGGCCCGATCCGCCCGCGCCTACGACCACCGCGTCATACAGGTGGTCGATGATCTTGTAAGCCGAGCCGGTTTGAGAATTGGGCATCAGGCGGGCACTCCCCCGAATGCGATCTTGAGGATCGAGAAGATCGCGAGCGCGGCGCCTGCGATCGCGTAGAAATTGAGCAACAGCACGAAGAGGACCTTCCCGGCCTCTTCATGGACATAGTCCTCGACGATCACCTGCAGACCGAGCCGCAGATGATAGAAGACCGACATTGTCATGAGGATCAGCGGTACGGCGACGATCGGCGAGGATATCCACTGCACCATCGCGCCATGATCGAACGACGGCAGACGGAAAAGCGAGACGACGAACCAGGTGACGAGAAGCAGATTGCCGACCGCGGTCACCCGCTGGCGCCACCAATGCATCGACCCATGCTTGGCCGAGCCGAGACCGCGGACGCGGCCGATACCGGTGCCCGTACCCATTACACCGTCTCCCCGCGAAGCCGCATCAGTATCGGCGCCCATATCGCCAGCGTGACCAGTACTGAACCGGCCATGGTCGCGATCGCACCCATCTTGTTGGTCCTGAGCTCATATCCGGCGCCGACGTCCATCACGAAATGGCGCAGCGCGGAGAACATGTGCTGAAAAAAGGCCCAGGTCAGAGCGATCGCGACCAGATAACCGAACCACGACGTTGCGACGGCGAGGAAGTCGGCGTAGCTCTCGGGCCCCATCGCGGCTGCGAGCAGCCACCAGACAAAGCTGAGCCCGCCCGCGATCGCCAGCCCCGTGCCGGTGGCGCGGTGCAGGATCGAGACGGCCATGGCCGGTCCCCATTTCCAGATTGTGAGGTGTGGCGAAAGCGGACGCCCCGAATTGCGCGACATGATGCCCTCCCTCTGTCGACGGCTCGTTCTTAGCCGATGCGCGACGCCATGCAAGGCGCTTGCTGTCGTTTCGACTCCTTTATTACGCGGATTTCCAGACGCCCTAAACAGCCTGTTTACGATTGGTCCCTAAAACCGAGCTCGCCTGCAGCGTAGAGGAGCCAAAATGACCGACCAAGAGATCATATCGATCGGACTTACCGATCAGGAGATCGCCCGGAAGCTCGCCATTTACGATCGGGACGGCAAGCTGGTCACGCGGCTCAACGCCATGTGGCGTCGCGTCGGTGAGGAGATTCTCGAGCTCGCCAGAGAACATTACGAGACGCTTGCCCCGCGCCTGAACCATCCGGCGGTGGCGGACACCGGAAGCCCCGGCGCCTATGCGGCGCGCCGGTGGGAGGAACTGATGCGCGAAGGTCTGACGGTGGGGCAGATGCGCACCTACTCCGTCCACGCCCACAGGTTTGTGAAAGAGGGCGGCGATCAGACCGAAATCGCACAGACTTCCACCGCGATGTGCGACAAGGTCAACCGCTACCTGATCGGGCGCTTTCCCGATGACCCCGAGTTCGTCGCCGACTGCGGCGAAGCGATGAACGCGATCAACTCGGCCTATTTCGATCTGACCTTCACCGTGTCCGGAGCCCAGGCGCGGGCGGTGGCGCAGCAGTTGCTCGCCGATCAGGGCCGTGAGTTCCGCACCGATATCACCAACACGCTGAGCCGGGCGCTCGACGACTCGCGCGGACTGCGCGAGCGCACCGGCCACACCTCGCAGGCCGCGCGCGGCATGCTCGGCAAGACCTCCGAGGTCGCCGCCGCCGCCGAACAGTCGGCCCTGGCGATGCGCGAGGCGGCGATGACCGCCGCCGGCCTGATCCGCGCGATCGAGGAAAGCCGTTCCGAGGTCGAGGTCGCCGCCCAGATCGCCACCCGCGCCGCCGACCGCTCGGTCCATGCCGTGGCGATCTCCGAAGTCCTGTCCGATCACGCCCAGGCGATCGAATCGATCCTCGGCCTGATCCGCGACATCGCCGGCCAGACCAACCTGCTCGCGCTCAACGCGACGATCGAGGCCGCCCGCGCCGGCGACGCCGGACGCGGCTTCGCGGTGGTCGCCCAGGAGGTCAAGAGCCTCGCCAGCCAGACCGCCCGCGCCACCGACGACATCGCCGCCAAGATCGCCGCGATCCAGGCTGCCACCCGCCAGACCGTCGAAGCCAATGGCGCGATCCGCGATATCGTCGGTGAGGTCCAGACCTCCGCCGAGCGCATCCGCACGACCATGGAAACCCAGGCGCACACCGTCACCATGATCACCGCCGCGGTCGACGAAACCGCGCTCGCCGCCGACTCGATGTCGTCGACCATCTCGACGATCCGCACCGATACCGAGAATGTCGCCGGCGAGATCGACGTCCTCGAAGCCGGCTTCCGCCGCGTCGACGGCGAACTCTCCAGGCTCGAGACCATCACCGGCGATTTCGTCTCGCGCATCGCGGCCTGATCCGCAGCAACGCATGTGAGAAGCCGGACGCCTTTATCTGCGCAGGGGAGATCAAGCTAAACAGCCTGTTTACCATTCTTTCCTAGAATGTGCCGCAACAGCGGTGTTCGTGCAGATTGATGGGAAACGTGATGAACCTTGGCGAAGCGGCGGAAATCAACCGCAACATGATGGATATCGACGGAAAGCTGACGGTCTACGACCGCGACGGACTGCTGAATTCACGGCTGCGCGCGATCTGGGATCGCTGCGGGCCGGATCTACTCGACATAATCCGCGAACATTATGATTCGCTCGCCAGCCATCAGAAGGCGGGCGTGTTCCGCGACAGGGAAACCGCGGGCGACCACGCCGCGCGCATATGGCAGACGATGCTATGCGGTGGCCTGTCGCTCGAGGATATGCGCAAGCGCGCAGCCGGTATCCTGGCCTATATGCAAAAGGGTGCCGATCAAACCGAGATGGCACATCGCACGACTACGATGACCGCGAAGATCTGCGCTTTCCTGATCCATCGCTTTCCTGAGGACATGGCGTTCGTAACCAGCAGCGTGGAAGCACTTCTCTCGGTCAATGCAGCATATTATGATCTGACCTTCACCCTGGTGGGCGCCGAGCTGCGTGCCATCGAGCAGCAGGACCGCGCCGATCAGGGCCGCGAGTTCCGCACCGATATCACCAACACGCTGAGCCGGGCGCTCGACGACTCGCGCGGACTGCGCGAGCGCACCGGCCACACCTCGCAGGCCGCGCGCGGCATGCTCGGCAAGACCTCCGAGGTCGCCGCCGCCGCCGAACAGTCGGCCCTGGCGATGCGCGAGGCGGCGATGACCGCCGCCGGCCTGATCCGCGCGATCGAGGAAAGCCGTTCCGAGGTCGAGGTCGCCGCCCAGATCGCCACCCGCGCCGCCGACCGCTCGGTCCATGCCGTGGCGATCTCCGAAGTCCTGTCCGATCACGCCCAGGCGATCGAATCGATCCTCGGCCTGATCCGCGACATCGCCGGCCAGACCAACCTGCTCGCGCTCAACGCGACGATCGAGGCCGCCCGCGCCGGCGACGCCGGACGCGGCTTCGCGGTGGTCGCCCAGGAGGTCAAGAGCCTCGCCAGCCAGACCGCCCGCGCCACCGACGACATCGCCGCCAAGATCGCCGCGATCCAGGCTGCCACCCGCCAGACCGTCGAAGCCAATGGCGCGATCCGCGATATCGTCGGTGAGGTCCAGACCTCCGCCGAGCGCATCCGCACGACCATGGAAACCCAGGCGCACACCGTCACCATGATCACCGCCGCGGTCGACGAAACCGCGCTCGCCGCCGACTCGATGTCGTCGACCATCTCGACGATCCGCACCGATACCGAGAATGTCGCCGGCGAGATCGACGTCCTCGAAGCCGGCTTCCGCCGCGTCGACGGCGAACTCTCCAGGCTCGAGACCATCACCGGCGATTTCGTCTCGCGCATCGCGGCGTAGCTTGATCGGCCAGGTCGGACATTCAGAGGTTCAAAGAGACAATCACGTGCAGCGCGTCCGACCCTGGACTTGATGGGCGCGCAAGGCCAAGGACGTGACCGCCGGCGCTTGAGGCCAAACAGCAAACGGCCTATCCCGCGCCATCATGACCATTTCCATTTTCGCCACCGGCACCAGCCGGGGCATCGGCAAGGCGATCATCGAGCGCTTCGAGGATGAAGATGTCCGGATCATCGGCCACCGCACGACCGATCCCGACGATCACAGCCTCGCCGCCGACCTGATCGATCCGACCGCGCCGCGCCGCATCTGGGAGCAGGCGCTCGACCTGCTCGACGGCCGCATCGATGTGCTCGTCAACAATGCCGGCATCTTCGAGGCCGCATCGATCGACGCGCCCGACATCGCCTGGACCGAGGCATGGAACCGGACGATGCAGATCAACCTGACCGCGTCGGCCGAACTCAGCCGTCTCGCGGTGCTCCATTTCCGGCGCCATGGCGGCGGCCGCATCGTCAATGTCGCCAGCCGCGCCGCCCATCGCGGCGACAGCCCGGCGCATTGGCATTATGCCGCGTCGAAGGCCGGGATGGTGGCGATGACCAAGACGATCGCGCGCGGCTATGCAGCGGAGAATATTCTTGCCTTCGCGGTCTGCCCCGGCTTCACCATGACCGGCATGACCGAGGATTATCTGAGCAGCCGCGGCGGCGGCAAGCTGCTCGCCGAAATTCCGCTCGGCCGGGTGGCGGAACCGCTGGAAGTCGCCGAAACGGTGAAATTCCTAACCATGGACGCCCCCGCCTCGATGACCGGCGCGGTGCTCGACATCAACGGAGCCAGCTATGTCCGCTAGGGAACCGAGGGGCGACGGCGTCACCGGTTTCCCCTTCGCGCCGGCCCGATCGGGCAGCTGGAAGATCACCCTGCCCTGCACCAGGGACGAGGGCAGGATCCTCACTGGCGAAGTGCCGGAGCTCGCCATGATCGAGCCGCCGCCGACGATCATGACGAGCGAGCCCGACCCGGATCGCCCCGACGAATGGCAGCTCGACGTCTATGTCGAAGGCAGGCCGGACAAGGCCCTGATCCGGTCGATCACGGCCTTGGTGCCGAGCGCCAGCGGGATGAAACCGGTCATCGCCCACATCGCCGAGGCGGATTGGGTGACGCTGTCCCAATCGGGACTCGAACCGCTCCGTGCCGGCCGATTTTTCGTCCACACCCCTTACAATGCCGATCGTGCGCCTGAAGGGATGACCGGCTTCGTCATCGATGCGGGGCGCGCCTTTGGCACGGGCCATCACGAGACCACCACCGGCTGCCTGATGATGCTCGACAAGCTGCGGCGGAGCGGCCTCAGGTTCGACGATGTCGCCGATGTCGGCACGGGCACCGGTCTGCTCGCCTTCGCGGCGCGATCGCTGTGGCCGGCGGCCAAGGTGATCGCGTCCGACATCGATCCGGTCTCGATCGAAGTGACCGCCGAAAATGCCGCTGTGAACGGGATCCCCATCGGCCGGGGCCGCGGCCAGGTCGAACTGATCGCCGCGGCAGGCCTGGCGCATCGCCGTCTCAGGAGCCGGCTGCCCTATGATCTGCTGATCGCCAACATCCTCGCCGGACCGCTGACCGAGCTCGCGCCGGTGTTCGGCAATGCCGTTCTGCCCGGCGGATCGCTGATCCTCTCTGGGCTGCTCGACAGCCAGGCGGAGGGCGTCGCCCGGGCCTATCGCCGCCAGGGCATGTATCTGGCAGACACGATCATGCGGGGCGGTTGGCCGACGCTCAGGATGGTGAAACGGCGCAGCTGATTTTCATGACGAGCTCGCACGGCTTGCCTGGGCCGCTTCCAGGTCGATGACATCAGGTGCAAGTCCCGCCTGGCAACGCCTGTACATCGCGACATAAGCCTTTTCGATATTGCGTGCGAAGCGCCTGGCATCGAACAATGGCGAGGCAGGCCGATTGCGCTCGAGCTTCGATCCGAGCTTGGCGAGTTTGGCAGGCGTCGTCGCCAGCTCGATGGCGCGCGCCTCATAATCCCGTTCGTTGGCGGCGATAAGCTCGGGCAGCTCGATCGCCCGCAGCAAGCTCGCCGCCACCCTGCTGGCGAAACTCCGCCCGCTCAGGGTCAGCACCGGCAAGCCGGCCCAAAGCGCGTCGCTCGCGGTGGTGTGAGCGTTGCAGGGCCAGGTATCGAGGAACAGGTCGGCCAGCCGGTGACGGGCGAGATGCTCGTCGAGCGGCATGTGCGGGGCAAATATCAGCCGCCCCGGATCCACGCCCCGCGCCGCCGCTTCCCGGCGCAGATTGGCAGCGGCGACGGCATTGTCTTCATAAAGCCAGAGCACGCTGCCCTCCACCGCGCCGAGGATCCGCGCCCAGCCGTCGAGCATCGCCGGAGATATCTTCAACATTGTGTTGAAGCAGCAGAAAACGAAACCCGTCTCCGGCAACCCTGCGGCCGCGCGGGTAAGGCGCCGCCCCGATATCGCCCGCGCGCCGTCGTTCGCCTGATAGCTGTCGGGCAGATACACGAGCTTCTCGGTGTAGTTGCCCTGCTCGGCGGGTGGAGCGACGATCTTGTCGGCGATCAGATAATCGATATGCCGGGCACCAAGCGTTCCCGGATATCCGAGATAGTTGACCTGCACCGGCGCACAACGCGCGGCGAAGATGCCGGGCCTGGCATTTTCGGTATAGCCCTTCAGATCGACGGCGATGTCCATGCCGAGATCTCTCGACCGCGCCGCGACCTCGCCGTCGCTGAGCGCGGCAACATCGATGAAATGTTCGCATGCCGCGGTGATCCGCCTTCGCATCGGGTCTTTCCGGTCCGGACCGAACGAGAAGGCGAACAGTTCGAACCGGTCGCGATCGTGCCGTTCGAACAGTTCGGCGATCAGATATGATGTGGCGTGATTGTGGAAGTCGGCGGAATAATAGCCCAGCCGAATGCGCTCCCCGGCCATTCGCTTGCCGAAGCGTGCGGGCGCGGAGCTTTGGGCCACTGACCGGGCGAAGTTCAACGCCGCCTGCTTCTGCAGTTCGGGATCGTCGATCATGACAAGCGCGAGGAAGGGCGCAGCCGCCGTTTCGCCCGCCTCGATCGCGCGCCTGAAGGCTGCGATATCACCCTCCAGCCCATCCCAGTCGCATGCCTTCATCTTCGCCAGGAGCAGCATGCCGGTCAGGAATTCCCGGCCGCGGTTGAACGCAAGCACCTGCTTGAAGCTGACTACCGCCTCACCCGGCTGCCCGAGCGCAAGCAGCGCATTGCCGCGATTGCCATGCGCCTTGGCATAGTCCGGCTTGCAAGCGATGGCCCGATCATAGTCGGCCAAAGCTTCCTTATGCCGCGTGACATGCCACAGTGCGTTGCCGCGATTATTCCATGCCTCCGCATAGTCGGACTTGAGCGCCAGCGCACGATCGTAACAGGCGAGCGCCTCGTCCATGCGATTGAGACTGAACAGGATCAGGCCCCGGTTGTTGTGAACCTCGGCAAAGCCTGGGCCGATCGCGATCGCCCTGTCATAGCTCGCGATCGCCTCGTCCAAGCGGCCGAGCTTCAGCCATGCATTGCCGCGGCCATAGTGCGGCTGAGCCAGTCCGGGCCGAAGCGCGATGGCTTCGTCGAAGCTGGCGATCGCCTCGGTCGGTCGGCCGAGGCTGAGCAACAGGGTGGCCCGGTCATGATGGACGGTGAAATGATCGGGATTGAGCCGCAGAGCGCGGTCGAAGCTGGCCAAGGCCTCATCGAGTCTTCCGAGCGCCTGAAGCGCCAGCGCCAGATTAACATGCGGCGGCGCCAGATCGGATCGGATGAAGAGCGCTCGTGAAATCAGATCATGGGCGATGTGCGGCTGCCCGGATTGAAGAGCAAGCACACCGAGCATGTGGAGGCTGTCGAAATGCCGGGGCTCCCACGCCAGAATGCCTTCGTACATCGCCTTCGCACGCGCGAGCTCACCACCCTTGTGCAGGGCCTGCGCCTCGATGAATATTGTCCGGGCCCGGTCGCTACCGTTGCCGGTCATGGGTCAATCGATCCTGGCGATAGACGGCACCGGCGAGGCTCAGCCTTCGGCCAGTTTCAGGACGATCTGCCACTCGTCGGCGGTGACCGGCGAAACCGAAAGGCGGCTCTGTCGCAGCATCGCCATGCCGGACAGCCCCGCTTCCGCCTTCATCTCCACCAGTGTGACTGGGTGCTTGAGCGGTCGCACCGGCGCGAGCTCGACGGCGACAAACCGGCCGGTCGGATCACTGGCATCGGGAAAGGCGGTACGGACGACCTTCGCGATCCCGACGACCGCCAGCCCCTCCTGCGAATGGTAGAAGAGGACTTCGTCGCCCTCCCGCATCCCCTTGAGATGCAGCGCGGCGGCGTTGTTCCGCACACCGTCCCAGACGGTGCGGCCGTCTCGCTCGAGGTCGCTATAGGAGTAGCTGTTGGGCTCGGATTTCACCAGCCAGTGTGCCGCCGTCATCGCTCTTCCCCGTACTGCCGGGCTGCACCTCGCAGTGCAGCGTAAAGCGGGCGGAGGCCGCCGCACGCCCGCTTCGTCCCTTACTCCCGGCGCGGATCCCTACGCCACCATATCCTCTCGGACCCGGCTTCAGAAACTTACCGTCGCGGAGGCGCCCCAGGTACGGCCGGCCACCGGGATGACCTCCTCCAGGAACGATCCTCGGCTGTTGGACGAATTGCCGCCCGCAAAGGTGGTGTTGTCCGTCACGTTCTTGATAAACAGGTCAATGCCAAGATCGAAGCCGGACGCCAGACGGGTCTTATACCCCGCGCCGAGGTTGATGCGTGCGGTAGGCGGAACCGAAAAGCGGGGATCGTTCAACTGATTGGTCTCGAACCGGCTGATATACTGCAGCGAGGCGTTCAGGTTCACCGTGTCCGAGCCGAGAGCGAACGAGTAATTGGAGATCAGGCCTTGGGTCCAGCGCGGTGTCCGGCGCAGCTTGAGCCCACTGAGATCCCGAGTGCCCTGGCCGAGATCGCCAATATAATTCTTATACTTGGCATCCAGATAGCTCGTCGACGACGTGATCGTCCAACCCTCGATCGGCAGCAGGGTGAGCTCGACCTCGACACCCTGATATTTCGCCTTGGCGGCGTTGAGCGTCGTCGATCCCTGCGCGGAGCCGATGAACAGAAGGAGATCTTCCTGCTTGTTCTTGAGGATGTTGTGGAAGGCCGCGACATTGACGCGCAGGCGACGGTCGAGGAACTCGCCCTTGAAGCCGACTTCATAGGCGTCGAGCACCTCGGGCTGAAAGGGTCCGAGCAGGTCCACGCTGGCCGCACGGCCATTGAAGCCGCCGGTGTTGTAGCCGACGCTATAGGACGCATAGGCCTGGAATTCTCTCGACGGGTTGTACTGCAGTACGACCTTGGGCGTAAACTTGTCGAACTTTGCCGAGTCCTTTTTGGCGCCGCTCACCGCTCCGGCGTTGAAATCCCTGACGAAAGCAACGACCGGGCTATAGGTCGTGAATTCGACACGCTTGCGATCCCACGTCTGACGCGCCCCGACGATGAGCTTGAACTTTTCAGCGAACGTAAGCTCCGCCTGCGAGAAGAGCGCGAAGGAACGTGAGTCGATCTTCGCATCGTAACTGGAGATCGAGTTCAGAAACGCCACTCCGGGTGGAAGGAACGGGTCGCCCGGCGCGGGTTGCAGGCCAGCCAGATCCAGGCTGGCGCGCTGCCGGGTACGATAGCCTCCATCATAGTAGAATGCGCCGGCAATGATCTCGAACGCGCCGCCGAAGTTCGAATCGAGGCGGAATTCCTGCGAGAATTGATGCGACCGCTGGGTCCGCTCATCCCTGAACAGGGCATGGCGGGTACTATCGAAATCGCTGAGGCTGCCTTCGTGTATTCCGCGATAGCCGGTAATGGCAACCGCCTTGAACGGCCCCAGATCGTAGCTGGCGTCGAAGGTGATCGCATTCAGATGGAAGTAGGGATCCGGGAGCTTCTGAAGCTCGCTTTCGTTGCGCTGCTTGTCGAACACCGGCGTGCAGGCAGCCGCCAGAAAAGGATTGAAGCACTGAATATTCTCACCGGTCAGATATCCCGGCACCGGTAGCGTGATCAGATAGGGCACCATTGCGGGCAGAAATGGGACATATTCGCTATGGTCATCCTGCCGCTCGTACGTGAGCGTCATATCCAGTTCTTCGGTAGGCGTCGCTCGCACGGCGACCGAATATCCTTCGAAGTCGCGGTCGCCGTCCCTGCCGCCGAAGGCTATGTTCTTGAACGCTCCCTTGTTGTTCTCGACGTTGGCGCCCAGCTTGACGGCAAGTTTGTCGGTGACGAGCGGAACATATAGCAGCCCCTTGAATTCCCGGTTGGCGAAGCTGCCCACTTCGACCTGCACCTTGCCCGAGAACGGAGCGCTTGGATCAGGCTTCGTCCGCACGACGCTGATCGTGCCGCCGGTGCTGTTCTTGCCGAACAGGGTGCCCTGAGGTCCACGGAGCACCTCGATCCGCTCGATATCGAATGCGTCAAGGAGCGCGCCGGCTGTGAAGCCCAAGGGTACACCGTCGATTACAAGGCCGACGCCCGGCTCCAGGTGCTTTTCGACGTCCTGGTTGGAAATACCGCGCAGGCTCATGAAGGGATTGCTGGGCGAGGCGCCCGAATCGTTGATCACCAACCCCGGCACGAGGCCCTGAAGATTGGAGATATCCTTGACCTGCGCCGCCTGCATCAGAACAGGATTGAACGCCGACACGGCAACCGGAATATCTTGGATGTTCTCCGCGCGCTTCTGGGCGGTGACGACGATTTCCTCGAGTCCGCCCTGTGCGGACGCCGTCCCGGCCTCCGCGTCGACCATACCCGCCGTCTGCCCGAAGGCTGGCGCCGCAAGGCAAATTGCCGACAGCGCGATGGCACATGTGGAATTGCGCGGAATGCGTGTCATGAAACCCCCCCAAGGAGCCCAGCCGTCTTCTTGCTGTAGGCGTCCCGGGTAGGTCCGCGTGCGCCCGGAATCAATTCCGGCGGTGGCGAGTTTCAATATTTAGCGGGAGTGTTGCATCCTTACAGCATCAGGCGGCCGCGCCGGGACAGGTCGAGGACCGCGGCGGGACCAGCGCCGGACCCGGCCGAAGGCTCGCGGCTCCAGGCAATAAGCGATCATGCCGTCCGCCGCGTCGATCCGCTTGCGTTCAGCTAAAGCCAGGACGCTTAGCAGCGCACGCCACCGGCGAGAGCGTGTCATGTCCTTCTGGCAGCGCTCCACCGGCCCACCGCGTTCATTCGCAGCAGCGTCGCTTCGGTTCCACCGAAAGCCTGCATACGCGCGCTCACAGATTGCGAGCAGAGGTCTGCGACCAGATCGTGCAACGCACATCATTGAAGGTCGCGATCCCCCGATGAAACCATCTTGACGACCGACCGGTCGGGTGGCAGCTATTGCTGGGACAACGAACGCAACGGATGGCCTCCCAGGTCAAGCTACTGAGACGCATGGGGAGATCGATGTCGGCGCGCATACAGAATCTCTGCAATGGAAGAATTGAAGAGATAAAGGGGAGGATTGATGCACTGTTCAACGAAGATAAGCCGCGCTATCCTACTTGTTACCGCAAGCGTCGTCGCTGCTGCGGCGGCCCACGCTGAGGCGCAGCCACAATCCGACGCCGGCGCGCAGACCCAGGCCGTTTCGGGGCAGTTGGAAGAGATCGTCGTCACCGCGCAGAAGCGTGGTCAGAATCTGCAAGATGTTCCGGTGTCCGTTACAGCTTTTTCGGCCGCGACCATCGACCGCGTCGGTCTGGCTCGGGCGAGCGAAATCGCCAAGGTGGACCCGTCGATCAAGATCGGAACGTCGAATAGCGTGGTGCTGCCGTTCATTCGCGGCATCGGCAATTTTTCGGCTACGAACATTGGCAACGAATCCAGCGTGCCAGTCTATATTGACGACGTCTATTACAGCCGCCTGCAGACGGCATATCTGGAACTGAACAATGTCGAGCGGATCGAGGTGCTCAAAGGGCCCCAAGGTACGCTGTTCGGCCGGAACGCGAGCGGCGGCGCCGTGCAGATCTACACCCGAGATCCCGGCGATCAGCTGGCGTTGGAAGCTAAAGCCGGACTTGCGACCTACCTGACCTATACGGGAAAGCTGTACGTTGCGGCACCGCTGACCGACAGTGTGCGGGCCGACCTGTCGGTGAGCGGGCAAAGGCAGGAGCGCGGCTGGGGTAAATTCATCCTCACTGGAAAGAAGAACGGTTACCAGAACTTCATCAACATTCGGAGCAAGATCGTAGCAGACCTCTCAGAGACCTCGCAGGTCCATCTGATCGGCTACTATATAAAGACCCGGGGCAATATTGGCGTGCTGTCCGATCGATTGTCAGGCACGCTGGGCGGCACGCCCTCGTTTGAAAATCCGCCGGGCAGCGGACAATTCACCAGCATCTACGGCGCGATCCTGCCGATGCCCGCCGCCGCGCAGGCCGCGAAATTCTACGACTCCACGTCGAACGAGCAGGTTATCGACGATCATGAGGGTTATGGTGGCTCTCTGAAGATCGATCAGGATCTGGGGTTTGCCAACCTGGTAAGCATATCGGCCTATCGCCGTGCGCGCGAATATTATCTCGCAGAGGGCGATCAGACAATCTACAACTGGCTTCGTTATGATCTATACAGTCGAGACCGCCAGATTTCGCAGGAGTTCCAGCTTAAGGCGAGCAAAGAAAGCAAGATCCAGTGGATCGTCGGCCTGTATTATTTGAATTCGAAGCAGGGATATCTGCCGACCCGCGTGTCGGGGGATGCGATCACGATCGCCGGGGGGTTGCGCTCAGAAATTTTCGGAGACCAGACGGTCAAATCCTATTCGGCTTACAGCCAGGCGACGTTCCCGGTCGCGGATGTTCGAACGAACGTCACCCTGGGTCTGCGCTACAACAAGGATGACGTTCATGGCGAGGGTCGCACTGATTTCGTGACCGCAGCAGGGACGTTCCCCGGCCAGGTGCCGTTCGACGACACCTATCATTTTCACAAGCTGACCTACAAAGCCGCGATCGACCATCATTTCAACGATGACGTGATGAGCTACGTGACCTTCAGCCGAGGTTACAAGTCTGGTACGTTCAACACCTTGCCCCTCGCATCGCCGCCCAACAAGTCGGAAGTGGTCGATGCGTACGAGATCGGCGTCAAGAGTCAGCTATTCGACAGGCGGCTTCGTTTCAACGCGGCGGTGTTCCAGAACGATATCAAGAATCCGCAGGTGCAGACCAGTACGCGCGTGCCGGGTGGCACCGCAGCCTTCATCGGGCTGCAGAACGGAAAGAAGGCGAAGGTCAGAGGTGCGGAGTTCAACGCGGATGCAGTGTTGGCGCCGCAGCTGACAGCGCGCTTGGGCGGCACTTATCTGGACGCGAAATATACCGATTTCGACAATGCGGTCTCCTATGCGCCGCGGCGGACCATTCCCTATGGGCTTGCTAGCCCGCAGGTCATTGATGCCAAGGGAAATCGCCTGGCGCTTGTGCCGAAGTGGCGTTTCTCCGGTGGCCTGAACTATGATGTGGACTCCTCGATCGGCCACTTCAACGTGGACGTCAACGCATCCTACACTGGCAAGTTTTTCTGGAACGCCGACAATCTTGTAAGTCAGGGGCCCGTAACGCTGGTGGATGCGACGCTGACCTATCAACCCGCCGGGAGCGACCAATTCTCCGTTCAGCTTTGGACGAAGAACCTGTTCAACAAGCATTACTACACCGGCGAGCTGGACGTTGAGGGCGGGTCGGGCAACATCGCGGCCTATGGGGCGCCAAGGACGATTGGCATCGAACTCCGCTACAAGCTCTGAGTCGACGCAGCACCTGGACGGGTGCGCAGTGACGGACGCATATGATCTGATCGTCGCCGGGGCGGGGCGGGCCGGCATGATGGCTGCCGTCGAGCTGCGGACCTGGGGCTGTCCGTGCTGATCGTCGATAAGGAGGCGAAATATGGTGGCACGTCGGCCACTTCGGGCGGAATCGCAGTCATGCGCCTCTAACGCATGGACCACCCGCCGGCTGTACCCGGAAATTCCCGATCAGAACTTGGCGGCGGGCGAGATGCCCCAGGTTCTCCCGACCTGCGGGAGCGCGAGATCGACGAAGGTGCCCGGAGTGTTGCCCGAGCCAAGCACGCCAGCGAATGTCTCATTGTCCGTTAGATTCTTGCCGAACAGGGTCAGTGTCATCCGGGTGCTGGCTGGCCCGTCAAACTCATAACCCCGTCATATCGTGATGGGGAATGTCGCACTCGGTATCCCGAGTGCGACACGACCCGTTATGGAAGCTATGCCAGCCCTGGGCTTTCGGCTCCCTTCACCTGGTTCAGCCCTTCGAGAATGGCCGAGTGGACGGCAACCGCGCGTGAATCGCCACCGCTGAGGCCGCGCACGATCTCGCCCAACGACTGCATATCGAAATGCCGCAGCGATCGGCATTGCAGCCTCTGCCCCAAATCCATCGATCAGCTGCGGGACCTCGTCCGGTGAACGGGACCAAAGCTGGCCTTGGTGCTCGATAACAACATCACCCGGATGCACTCGTGCGGTGCCGACCGGTGTGGTGATGAGAAAGGTTCCGTTGGATGCGATTTCGCCGGACATCTGCATCCGCACCCAATCCGGGATCGAGGACCCGTCGTTAGTCCAATTGCGGACGTCTCTGAGTTCGCAGGCGGTTTGTTGGAGTATCATTCTACGTCTCCTGAAAGGCCCGCGAGCACCGTGCTGGCGAGCGAATCAGGGCGTGCCTTCCGAACATGCAATCTGCATGGCTTGTGACCGTCCTCGACGAAGACGACGCTGAGAGGACAATGCTGGAATTCTTAAGCCTGATACGCTATATGACTATCTACATGGTCAGGAGCGTGACATGGATGCGATCAATCTGGCGGATGCCAAGGCTCATCTGAGCGAGCTGGTCGACCGGGTCGAGGCGGGTGATTCGATCGACATCACCCGTCGCGGCAAGCCGGTCGCACGGCTCACCGCCGTCGCTAGGCCGCGCAAGCCGATCAATGCCACGCTGCTCCAGTCGCTGACGGCAGCGATGCCGCCCCAGTCCCAGAGTGCCGCCGATCTCGTGCGGTCGATGCGGGATGGCGATCGCTACTGATGTTTTATCTCGACACGTCGCTGATCGTCGCGGCGCTCTCCAACGAAGCGATGACGCCGCACGTTCAGGCCTGGCTGTCAAAGCAGGACCCTGCGCAGCTCCTGATCAGCGACTGGACTGTCACCGAGATGTCGTCCGCCATGGCGATCAAGCTGCGGACCGGACAGATCACCCTCGAGCAGCGCGCGGCGGCTCTGGCCATGTTCAACAAGCTGGTCGCCGAGAGCTTCACCGTGCTGAGCGTGACGGGCGGGCAGTTCCGGGCGGCGGCGAGGTTTGCCGATCAGCACAGCTTGGGGCTTCGCGCGGGTGATGCCCTGCATCTTGCGGTCGCGTCGGAGCATGGCGCCACGGTGCACACGCTTGACCAGCGGCTCGCAGAGGCCGGACCGGCGCTCGGTGTGCCGGCGCAATTGCTGGCATGATGCCGGCCTTCTCCAGCTTGGCCGGCCCGTTCGGGAGCCGCCATGGCCGGTGACTGGTCCGACGAGCAGAACGACGCGATCGTGGCGGATTATTTCGCGATGCTCGCCGACGACATCGCCGGGCGGTCCTACAGCAAGGCCGAGCATAACCGCCTGCTGCAAGCGGTGATCGATCGGCCCCGCGGCTCGATCGAATACAAGCATCAGAACATCAGCGCCGTGCTCAAGGGGCTCGGTGAGGACTGGATCCCAGGCTACATGTACCTTCTATCCTCAGCCGAGATCGCCGCGACGCTCGACCGTACGGACGACGAGAAACGGGCCTTCATCGTCGGCACGAAGGCGCTGGCGGAGACCTTCCGCGTCACAAGCCGCCGACAGGCTCTGGACCGCATCGCCCATGCATTGGCCGCGCGCTCCCCAATGGAGTCGTTTCGCTTTCTGGATCGCGTCAACATCCCCTTTCGGAAGGTCTCCGAACAGGACATCGACTACGCATACACGCTGCCGATCCCGAACTCTCAGGCCAATATCCCGAAGACTTACCTGGAGTATCGCGACAAGCTCCGCTCGTTGATCTTCGACATGGAAGAGGCCTTGGTGAGCATCGACACCATCATGCAGACCCCGAACCCACGCACGGCGCTTGCCGAGCTCGAGAAGCTCAACGAGCACCGCGGCGGATCGGGCTATCGCGATGGGCTAACCTTCTCCGGCTATAAATGTGACCTTGACTGGTCATATCTCCCCGAGGCGCTCGAAGAGCATGAGAACCGGATGCAAGCACTTGAAGCGGCTGGTCTCCTGACTGCCTACGTAGATCTCTCTCATCTGGTGAAGAAGCGTATCGCCGAACAGGCACAGCGGTTCGACGCCGAAGCCGAAGCTAGTCAGTACCTGTGGGCCGGCCTCAGATACGACCCTTCAACACTCAAGTTCGACAAGCTGAGCGTCAAACTTATCGACGAAAAAACCCGCGAATCGAAGGCTGATTTGGCGTCCAGCACGTGGCTGAACGGTATCAAAACGCGACGATCGATGGCGGAAGCATCCGACCATCTTTGGCATGACCTTATGACCCGCGTTCTTGAACGTGCCTGTCCGGGACTTACCGACGACGAAGACGATTAGAGCTGGCCTAACCGGAGGACAAAGCAGCAGCCCCGTTGACTTTCCGCGCACGTTTGCCATATCTTGTTCGAAATTCGAACATGGAGCGTGACTGTGGACGCGACCAAGGAGGAGCTTAAGGCGATATTTGCGGGCAAGGTCCCGACCCTCGTCGCCGCGCTTGAGGACTGGTTCGAAGAGGAAGTCGAGGCGATCGACGCCGGCGTCGAGGCCGGCGCTCCCTCGGGCAGCGGAGGGTCGATCATGGGAATGCGCCCGGCGATCGACTCCAAGCGCGTGCTAGATGCGACCGCGGTCACCAAGAAGGTCTTGGAGATCGACTTGCCGCCCGAGATCATCAAGCCAGGCGGCTACGACAGCTGCGCCGACATGATCGCCGACATCGTGCCCAAGTTGGAGAAGGTGTTCATCGGCGACATCAAAGTGAAAAAGCGCAAACCCGCGAAAGTACTGGAACCGGCATGAGGACAGCGAGATGACCGACGAGACCGACCGGTGGCGGGAGATCGGCGAGCGCCTGCGCCAAGCCCGCGAGTATCTCGAGCTTAAACAGGAGGAAGCGGCCCTCGCGGTGGGCCTCTCGCGCTCGGCGCTGTCCTTGGCCGAAAACGGCCGCCGCAAGGTGGACGCGGTTGAACTCTCGCGCTTCGCGCAAGTCTACGGTCAATCCATCGAGGCGTTGACCGGGGTCGCCGAAGCCAAGCCGCTGCCGGAGAATGTCCAGGCGCTGGCGCGTGCCGCGACCGAGCTCTCCACCGAAGATCGCGCCGAGCTGCTCCGATTTGCGGAGTTCCTGCAGTTGCGCGGGCCTAAGAGCGCGCCTAATGGCTAGGTCGCCTGCCGCCGCCGCACGACTGGAGGCCGTCGCCGCCGCGAAACAGGTCCACCGCGAGCTCGATCTGGCGCGCCGGGTGACCGAGGGCGTGGGCCTCGTCGACGTGTTCGAGGCGATCGGCGAGCTCGACATTCCGCTTGTGTTCAAGCCGCTGAACTCTGCGCTCGGGCTTTGCCTCCCCGCGCCGCTGCGCGGCATCATGATCACCACCAAACGCGGCTTGCACATCCAGCGCTTCACCGCCGCGCACGAGCTCGGACATGCCGTGCTTGAACATCGCGGCAGCGTGGATCGTGAGATCGTCGAGCGCGGTCCGCTCGCGCCCGCAGGCGGTCGCGATCTTCAAGAAGTCGCAGCCGACGCGTTCGCCGCCGAGTTCATCCTGCCGCGCTGGCTTTACCGCCATCACATCCACGCGCAGGGCTGGACGGTCGCACGCGATCTGCGCAACCCTGACATCGTCTACCAGCTGTCGCTGCGCATGGGCGCGAGCTACGAGGCCACCTGCTGGGGCCTGCTCAGCCATCAGATCCTGCCTAAGGGCGAGGTCGACGCTCTACGCAAGGCGCAGGTCGCCAAGATGAAGGCCGCGCTCGGCGGTGAGTTCCGACCGGGATCGTCCTGGTCAGACGTCTGGCGGCTGACGAAGAAGGACAACGGCGCCCGCCTTGTCGGCAATCCCGACGACCTTCTCCGGATCGAACTCGAAGAAGCCTCGGCTAGCGGCCACCAATGGCAAACCGAGTCGCTGACGCGCGCCGGTTACGCCGTTCTCTCAGACGAGTCCGCCTTCTCCCGCGATCCGCTGCTCTACGGCGCGCCTGCCGTTCGCACCCTGATCGCACGCCCCCCCGAGACGGGCGAAGGTTCGGTGACGCTGCGAGAGCGGCAGCCCTGGGCGCCGGACGACGCCTCCGATCCCAGTTTCGCGCTCGCACTCGCCCTCCACGGTCCCGAAGCCGGAGGTCTCTCACGTGCCGATCGCCGTCGCTTGGGGTTCGAGCCTTGACCTCTGCCGTTGTCGATCTTCGTTCAAAACTCTTGCCCGTCCGCCACCAGGGGCGGCGCTCGTCCTGCCTCGCGTTTGCGACCTCGACAGCGCACGAAGCCAAGGCGACGGTCGGCGAACACCTCTCCGTTGAATATCTGTTCTTTCACGCCGTGGCGCGTACGCCCGGCCAGAACCCAGCCTTCGGCGCCACCATGGTGGCCGCCGCGGGGGCACTCTTCGACGAAGGCCAGCCTATCGAAACCGCTTGGCCCTACACGCCGGATCTCGTCACGCCCTGGGCGCCGCCGATGATCGCATCGCCCTTTCACAAGGCCAGCCTGTCATTGAGCAAGCTGGACTTCGACGGCGTCGTTGCCGTCCTTGACGCTGGCGCCCCCGTCATCCTCGGGTTGGTCATCACCGACGCCTTCTATCGACCCGACTCCGCCGGCCGGATCATCGATACCCTCCCGGACATCGAGCGGGGCGGCCACGCCGTTCTGGCGGTCGGCCATGGCGTCGATGGAAGCAACGAAGCCAGCCTTCTTATTCGCAACAGCTGGGGCGACGGCTGGGGACTAGGCGGTCACGCCTGGCTCTCCCGAACTTATGTCGCACGCCAGCTCCATGAAACCGCTCTGTTGATCTAGGAGATCGTGATGGAATTGATCAAAGGTCAGACGGTCCCCGAGGTCTGGCTCCGGGCCGTGGAACACGTCAGCAAGCAGCCGAACGCAGAGGATTTCGACGTCTTCCTGCACATTGCGCAGCCGACGGTGCTCAGCGAGGCCGACGCCGCCGTCTACAAGACGGTTGACGGATTTCTGACCGGCCATGGCGCCTTCAGTGTTCACACGGTGGCGGAGACGATCTTTCCGCTCGACGAATACGCCCGCAACGGGGCCAAGGGCCTCTTCGGCGACTACCCCGCCAAACTGCGAGGCATTCAGAAGGCGCGGAGTGACGGGAACTGGGGGTCCTATTCCTACCGGATTCTCCGGCAGAAGGATTTCGAGGGAAAAACGTTCAATCCTCTCGAAGACATGGTCGAGAAGATCACTCGGCACGGCAAATACCGCGCCTCCTTCGAACTCGGGGTGGGCCGTCCGTTCGAGGATGAGATCCCGATCTACGATGCGGCCACCGATCGCAAGCGGCTCTACGGCGGACCCTGCCTCAGCCACCTCAGCATCAAGGTGCACGACGGCCAAATCCGCTTCAATGCAACCTACCGGTCGCATTATTATGTGCGTCGCTTGCTCGGTAATCTGGTCGGTCTCGGTCGGCTGCAATACTTTCTGGCGCGGGAAACCAAGCTGGCGGTTGGAGGCCTGACGATCAACTCCACCTTCGCGCGGCTCGACAGCGGTTCCGGTGAAGGTTCGGGCGGTCATTGGACGAAGGCCGAGGCGCTGGAACTAATCGCATCCTGCCGCGCGATATACGACATCGCGAACGCGGTTGCGGCGTAACAGGAACCACAACGATGAGCGTACGCGATCAACTTTTGGCCCTACAGTGGAGCCAGCTCAAACATGACGAAGCCTACCATAAGGATGTCGTCATCCTGCCGCTGGCGGAGCGGATCAAGCACATGGCGCTTCACAACGCCAAATACACAGGCCACTTCCTCGACGCGATCGAGGCGGGCGACGACGTCCGCCTCGCCAAGACGCTGACTGACGGCTTCATCATCGCCCTTGCTAGCGCCAACACCCTGAACCAGGACCTAGGCCAGGACCTCGCCGAAGTCGGCGAAACGCACTCCTTGCAGGCGGCAGGGCAGCGGCTTGCCAGCAGCCTCCGGCGCGATGAGTCCGACCGGCTGTGGATTATGCGGCAGTTCGCTCGTCACACCGGTCAGCTCGCCAAGATCTGCGAGTCTTGGGATCACCTTGAGCCGGTGCCGTTCCGCGAGGGCATGAAGGCTTGCAATCTTGCGCTGCTACAAGCGGTGCTCGCCGACAGCGCGGGCCGAGCGATCGACCTGGCCGCCGCATATCAGGCCCGCATCCGTGTGATTGAAACTCGCTCCATCTTCGACAGGCATTTTCGCCAAGGCGCGGGAGGCGAGGCCTGATGTTCTGGGGTGGCGAACGGCTGAAAGCCGAGCTTCCGGCGCTGATCAGCGACTTCAATGCCTCGCGCATGGATCGCGCCTCCTATCGCCTTCGTATCGGTCCCGAGGTCTATGTGTCGCCGACCGGCGAGCCGGACGATCCGCGTAACAAGCCCAGGACCAAACTCGACGACGGGCAAGGATTCACGATTCCGGCCGGCCAGTTCGGCTTCATCCTCACCGAAGAGCGTGTGAGCGTTCCGGAGACCGCGATCGGCTTCATCTCCATCCGCGCCGGCTACAAGTTCCGCGGTCTCGTCAACGTGTCGGGGTTCCACGTCGATCCCGCCTATGAGGGACGGTTGATCTTCGCGGTCTTCAACGCCGGCCCAGGTCCTGTGCATCTGTCGCGCGGCGAACCTTGCTTTCTGATCTGGTACGCGGACCTCGATCGGCCGTCCGCGCTCGAAACGCGGCATGGGTACGACACCATCCCGTCAGAGCTGACAGGCCCGATCGCCGGCGGCTTGCAGTCGTTCGCCGGATTGCTCTCCAAAATCAACGAGAACGACAAGAAGCTGACCGACCGCGTCGGCGCCGTTGAGCGCGAGCAGGCCGTGCTGAAATGGGCAACCGCGCTCGCCGTAGGAGCCCTCATCACTCTGGGGCTGCGCGAATGCTCGATCCAGCGACCGCCCGATCGGCCCGCCGCGAGCGCGCCGGCGTCGCCGTCCACACCCAGCCGCCACCCTTGATGCGATCGCCGTTCCATCCGGCTTCATCAGTGTCGCGCTTTCAGCTACGGTGGCTCACGAATCTCAAATCGGCGTCAGGGTGGCCGACCAGCGGGCCAGCGCACGCCTCGTTTCCCTGCGCCGCAAACGTCGTCGGGACTCATGGATCCAACACCTGTATTCGATACTTACTGGCGGTTTGCCGCCGAGCGGCAGGCCATCTATTTCCGCCGGTTGGCCGGCCAGCCCGGACCCTGGACCACCGATCCAATCCTCTCGACCTTTCGTTTCACCAACGCTTATCGGGCCGCCGATCGAGTGAGCCAGTTTCTCATTCGCGAGGTGCAGTATCGCGACGACCGGCCCTCGACCCCGGAAGAGATCTTCTTCCGCACGCTGCTCTTCAAGATTTTCAATCGCATCGAGACCTGGATCGCACTCGAGGGCGCATTAGGGCCGCTAAGCTTTCGCCGCACCGACCTCAACGCGATCGTCGACGTTCTCGATAAGACCATGACGAAAGGCGAACGGCTCTATTCCGCCGCGTACATCATGCCGGCGCCGGCCTTCGGACACCGGCGCAAGCACGCCAATCACTTGGCCATGCTTAAGTCGATGATGGACGACCGCCTGCCCGATCGACTGCGACAAGCACCAAACCTAAAGTCCGTCTACGAGATGCTGCGCCGGTATCCGGGAATCGGCCCGTTCCTGGCCTTCCAGTACGCTATCGACCTGAACTATTCCGAACTCCTCGACCACGATGAAGCCTCGTTCGTCGTGGCCGGTCCGGGCGCCCTCGATGGCATCTCCAAATGCTTCACGTCGACGGGAGCGCTGTCGGCCGAAGACGTCATCCACCGCGTTTGTGACCATCAGGATCAAGCCTTCGCGGACGCTGGCCTCTCCTTTCAGACGTTGTTCGGCCGCCGCCTGCAGCCGATCGATTGCCAGAACCTGTTCTGCGAGATCTCCAAATATGCTCGCGTCGCCCACCCCGAAGCCGCAGGCCTGTCGGGCAGAACGCGTATCAAACAGGTCTACCGCCGCCACGCTGATCGACTGCCGAAGCCGTTTTTCCCGCCGCGCTGGCGCCTTAATGTCGATCTGACCGAGGAGGTCCGTGATCCCGCGCCGCCGCGACAAGAACGGATCGGACTGTTCGCATGACCGAGGCGAACGGCTCTCCGACACCCGACACCCGGCCTCCCGCGCCCGTCGCCAGAACCAAGACCTATCCCATCGTCGCCATCGCTTCGCTCGGATTGCTGGTGGGACTCAGCGCGATCGGTCTCTATCACTTGGATGTGCAAACGAAGGCGACGCTCTTGTCCCAACATGGTCCCGCCGTGATCGGGACGCCTTTCGCGATCCTGGTCGCAACGATCCTCGTGTCGGGCGCGGGCGGTCGACGGTGAGTTTGGGGGATCGCTGCTTGGCGTCGAGCTTAAGGGCGCAGCCGCCACCCTCCTCGCTTGGCTCAGCGTGTTCTTGGCGGTCATCCTCGCCATCCGCACGCTCTGGTGACTGTTCCGTGATCCTGGGAATCGGGATCGATCTGTGTCGCATCTCGCGCATCCGCCGATCCGTCGAGCGGCTCGGCGAAGCATGGATCGAAGAGCTGTTCGGGACTGAAGAACGCGACCGCTGTGCCGCGAACGTAGACAGCGGCTTGGCTTTCGCCAGAGGCTTCGCCTGCAAGGAGGCCTGCGCCAAGGCCCTGGGCACGGGTTTCACGTCGGGCATCGATCCGCGTGACATCGCTCTGTGGGAGGTCGATGCCGGATTGCTTCTCAGACTGAACGGCGGGGCGCTTGCGCGCCTTCAGCAGATGAGCCCGCGGAACTCTGTTGCGCGAGGTCTGGCGACCTGCACCCACATGGGCGACCTGATGTCGTGTATGGTCGTTTTGGAGGCGAGTCCGAGGCTGTAGAAGCCCGGTCGCGTGCGCCGACGAAACAGTGCCAATTCCGATCCGCGCCGCTCCGGCCAAGTGTCTCAAACACAAAATACTTTCGACTCTTGAACTTGTAGCTTCACTCTTGGAAGTGAATGCGTCGCCGGTGAGCGGGATTGGTTGGTATGCAGCCGGCACAGAGCAAAGAAACCCCGCCTTTGTGCACGCTATTCTACGCCAGAGCACTCCCACCCATCGAAGCGGCTTTACATCATCCTCGGAGCGCGCGCAGATCAGTCCTGCGGGACAGATGGAGTAGTCAGCACAATAGGAGTGAAAGGCGGACAAGAGCAACAATCAAGCGAAGGCGAAATCCACCGCCGAACCTACGCTATTGCCGCCGTTTGTATCCGTCACTCCCACTCGATCGTCCCCGGCGGCTTCGACGTATAGTCGTAGGTCACCCGGTTGATCCCCTGCACCTCGTTGACGATACGCGTCGCGACGCGGCTGAGGAACGCGGCGTCGAACGGATAAACGTCAGCGGTCATGCCGTCGGTCGAGGTGACCGCGCGTAGCGCACAGACATATTCGTAGGTGCGCCCGTCGCCCATCACTCCCACGGAGCGGACCGGCAGCAGCACCGCGAAAGCCTGCCAGATCGCATCGTAGAGGCCGGCGCGGCGAATCTCGTCGAGATAGACCGCGTCGGCCTTGCGCAGGATATCGCAGCGCTCCTTGGTGACCTCGCCCGGGATGCGGATCGCGAGGCCCGGCCCCGGGAAGGGATGACGACCGACGAAGATGTCGGGCAGGCCGAGCTCGCGGCCGAGCGCGCGTACCTCGTCCTTGAACAACTCGCGCAACGGCTCGACCAACTTCATGTTCATCCGCTCGGGCAGGCCACCGACGTTGTGATGACTCTTGATGGTGACCGAGGGCCCGCCGGTGAAGCTGACGCTCTCGATCACGTCGGGATAGAGCGTCCCCTGGGCGAGAAAGTCCGCACCTCCGATCTTCTTCGCCTCGGCTTCGAACACCTCGATGAAGGTCTTGCCGATGAACTTGCGTTTGGCCTCCGGGTCAGTCAGGCCCTTGAGTCCGTTGAGGAACAGCGTCTCCGCGTTCACATGGACCAGCGGAATGCCATAATGTTCGCGGAACAGGCTGACGACCTGATCGGCCTCGCCCAGCCGCATGAGGCCATGATCGACGAACACGCAGGTCAGCTGATCGCCGATCGCCTCGTGAATCAGCACCGCCGCGACGGCGCTGTCGACGCCGCCCGAGAGACCGCAGATGACCCGGCCCGAGCCCACATGCTGGCGGATCTCCGCGATCTTGGTCGCGCGGAACTCAGCCATCGTCCAGTCGCCGGCCAACCCGCAGACGTGCCGCGCAAAATTGGCGATCAGCTTGCCGCCATCGGGCGTATGGACGACCTCGGGATGGAACTGCACTCCGTAGAAATGGCGTTTCTCGTCGGAGGTCACTGCAAAGGGCGCACCGTCGGAGATCGCGATCGGCGAGAAGCCTGGCGGCAGGATATCGACCTTGTCGCCGTGGCTCATCCACACCTGATGATGCTCACCCTCCTTCCAGAGGCCGTCGAACAGTGCCGATCGGTCCTTGATTTCGATGAAGGCACGGCCGAATTCACGGTTGTCGTGGCTCGGAACCACCGAGCCGCCAAGCTGCTGGCACATCGTCTGCTGGCCGTAGCAAATGCCGAGAATCGGCACGCCCGCCTCGAAGAAGCGCTGCGGCGCGCGCGGACTGCCGAGATCGGCGACCGATGCCGGCCCGCCCGAAAGGATGATGCCTCTCGGGTTGAGCCGGTCGAACGCGGCATCGGCGGCGTTGAAGGGCGCGATCTCGCTATAGACCCCGGCCTCGCGAACGCGTCTGGCGATGAGCTGGGTGACCTGGCTGCCGAAATCGACGATCAGGATCGACTCATGCAGCTGGCTGCTGGGCTTCGGGGCGGCGGTGGCGGGGAGCTGGGCTGTCATGGGGAGCCGATAAGGAAGGACGGCGCGCCTGTCCAGCGGCTGCGGCAATTATCGAATCTGAAGGACGGAAGACAGCATTCGGGCGCCGGACGCAGGAACCGCTGTTGCGATCAGCGGACGCCGCGGCGCAGAGATTCGCGGCTGCTGAGCTGGACGGTCTCGACGCGGCCGTCGCGAACGCCGCAGAAGAAGTTTCTATCGCCCTCGCGCTCGACGTCGATCGTCCCGTCGACCCGCCAGCCATCGCCATCGCGGTCGACCGACTCGACTGCGGACACGCGGCCCCTGGCCATGTTCTCGACGGCGTCACTGCACATCGAGGCGACCTCGCGGGCATCGGAGCCCGCTTCGTACAGATCATCGCGCTGGTCGAGGCCGCGACGCGACGCGATTGTTCGATTTCTGTCCTTGCTGGCGGCGTTGGCGACAGCGAAAATACCGCCGCCGATCACGGCGCCCAGCAGGATGTTGCCGAAAGTATCGCCGCCGCCACGATGGTGATGATGGTGGAAGCCGCCGAAACCGCGCCCCCAGGGTCGCGCGGCGGCAGGCGCCGCCGCCGCCGCCATCAGAGCCAATGCCGTTGTCGAACCGACCAGAGTCTTGATCTTGATCATGACGAAGCCCCTACTGATACGCGAAATGATGGATTCAGCGATTAACCGCCAGCAGCTTGCGGTGAGCTGAATAGGGAAGGCTCTACCCTCTATTCTCCCGCCTGACGTCGCACTTGTTGACGTTCGGGTCGTGGCGGTTCAGCGCTTGCCGCAATTCCCGGTGCGCGCGCAGGCTGCGCTTCGATGCTGCGTGTCACGCTGGCTCGCTTGGGCCGCTCCCGCCAGCGTCAGCAGAACCGCCGCCCACCCGGCGTGCGCCTCGGCTCGTTCTTCGGAACGGGCCCGATAATAAGTGACGAGATTCTGATCGATGAGGGCGAGTTCGGAGGCTTCTCCGGACAGGCTGCCCCGTATCATCGACAGGCGCTCGAGCGCGGCGATCCAGGTTTTCACGCTGGTCGTGTCGCGACCCTTGAGGATTTCCATCTCCCGCTCGATCAGGTCGGTTTCCGCCTGCCTCCGGCGCAATTCGTCCACCTTGCCCTGCAGCCAGATTTCCGAGAGGGCCGCCGACGGCTTCTCCGCCATATGCTCGCGAAACACGTGAAGCATCTGGCCCCGACCGACGAGCTCGGACAGTGACCATGCGGCCGTCAGCGCGAGGACAAGATCCTCAGGCGCTGCGGGATCGGAAACGATCAGCGCGTTGATGGCGCGTTCGGCCGATGCCTGGGCACGGCTCTCAAGGGCCGCTCGCTCCGAGCGGTAGGTCTTGTCGCGAGCATCCCAGATCTTGACGAAATCCTTGTAGACCGACGCGTGAACAGGCGCGGCCACGAACAAGCCCATCAACGCCAGCGAGATCAGTCGCATCGGAAATCCCCCTTTCTGCGCAGGCTATCTCGTCAGGGCCATCCCCGTCCAGTGGCCGAGAAAGGCCCAGAGATCCGCATATTCGTCGATGATCTTCTCAGTGGGCTTGCCCGAGCCATGCCCGGCACGGGTCTCGATACGAATCAGGCGCGGCCGCGGGCCGAGCTCGGCCGCCTGGAGGGCAGCGGCATATTTGAAACTGTGCCCCGGCACGACGCGGTCGTCGGTGTCGGCCGTGGTCACCATGATCGCCGGATAATCGGTGCCCTCGCGGATGTTATGATAGGGCGAATAGCTGCGCAGAAGCCGGAAGTCGGCCTCTTTGCCGGGGTCGCCATAATCGTCGACCCAGTAGCGGCCCGCGGTGAAGCGATTGAAGCGTAGCATGTCCATCACCCCGACCGCTGGATTTGCCGCCACGAAGAGATCGGGCCGCCGGTTCACCACCGCGCCCACCAGCAGCCCGCCGTTGGACCTCCCCATTGCGGCCACCCTGCCCTTGGCGCTGATCCCGCTCGAGATCAGATATTCCGCGGCGGCAATGAAATCGTCGAAGACGTTCTGCTTGGCGGCGAGCCTGCCCGCATCGTGCCACACCTTGCCATATTCGCCGCCGCCGCGGATGTTCGCGACCGCGTAGACTCCGCCCATCTCCATCCAGCCGAGCACCGCCGGCGAGAAGGTCGGCGTGAGCGCGATGTTGAAACCGCCATAGCCGTAGAGCAGCGCCGGCGCGCCCGGCGTCGTGGTCTTCTTTCTGGCGACGAACATCGGGATCTGGGTGCCATCCTTTGAGTTGAAGAACAGCTGGTCGACGACGTAGTCGGTCGGATCGAAGGCGAGCTTGGGCTGCATAAACGGCTCGATTTCCTCCGTCGAGGTGTTGAGCCGATAGATGGTGCCCGGCGTCGCGTAGCTCGAGAAACTGAAGAAGGTCTCCGGATCACCGACGCGTCCGCCGAAACCGGCGCCAGTGCCGATGTCGGGCAGCTTGATCGGTCCGACCAGCCGCCCGTCGAGTTCGAAGAGCAAAGCCTCGGTCTTGGCATCGCCGAGATAGGCGAGGATCATCCGGCTGCCGACCAGTGAGACGCCGACCAGCGTATCCGCCGACTGCGGAACGATCTCGACCGGCTTGGGGCGCTTCTGAGACATGTCGAGCATCACCACGCGCTGGCGCGGCGCCGCCAGGTTGGTACGGAAATAAAGCTTGGTGCCGATGCTGCCGGCCAGCGCCCATTCGTTCCTCAAACCGGTGACCAGCTTCCGCGGCGTCGGATCGGCCTCGGCCAGGTCGAATAAGGTCACCTCATGGCGCTCGTCCGTCCCGGCACTCGACGTGATCAGGGCAAAGCGGCCATCCTGGGTCGTCTCCACGTCATGGTTGAGCCGGGGCTGCCGGGGGGTGGCGTAAAGCAGCCGGTCCTCCGCCTGGGTAGTCCCGATCCGGTGGTAATAAACCTGATGATCGAGGTTGAGCTGCTGATAGGCCGTGCCACGTTTCGGCTCCGGGAAACGCGAATAGAAGAAGCCCTTGCCATCGCCGTCCCAAGCCAGGGTCGAGAATTTGACCCACTTGATCTCGTCCTCGAGCAACTTGCCGGTCACGACGTCGAGGACATGCAATGTCCGCCAGTCGCTTCCCCCGTCCTGGACCGAATAGAGCAGCAGATCGCCATTGTTCGAGGGACGCCATTCGTCGAGCGCGGTGGCGCCGTCTTTCGACCAGCGGTTCGGATCGAGCAGCAGGCGCTCCTCGCCCTCGAGCCCGTCGCGGACCAGCAGCACCGACTGGTTCTGCAGGCCGCTGTTGTACGTGTAGAAATAGCGGCCGCCCCGCTTGCGGGGCACGCCATAGCGCCCATAATCCCACAATGTCTTCAGCCGCGCCTTGATGACCTCGCGGCTGCCGAGCGAATTCAGATATTTATCCGTGACCCTATTCTCCGCCTCGACCCACGCGGCGACCTCGGGGTCGGTCCGAACGTCATTCTCGAGCCAGCGATAGGGATCGGCAACCAACTCGCCGAACTTGGTCTCGACGATGTCCTCGCGCCTCGTATCTGGATAGGTGACGGCATCGGAACGAGCGGCGGTCGAAACGGGCAAGGCGATGCTCATCATCAGCAGGGCAAACAGGGCGGCACGCACCCGGATCGGGGACATCTGGCGGGAACCTCGAACACCGAAACAAAAAGAGCCGCGAACCTAACGCTCGCGGCTCTCTTTGCAATGCTCGAAGCTCCCCCTCGCGAACAGGAGAGGAGTTCAGATCAGGCAGCCTCGTCGAGGTCCTCGCCGCTCTGTACCGGGCCCGAATCCTGGCCCTTGGCTGAAACGTCCCGGTCGACGAACTCGATAATCGCCATCTGCGCGGCGTCCGAAGCGCGAATGCCCGCCTTGATGATCCGGGTATAGCCGCCGTTGCGCGAGGCGTAGCGCGCGGCCAGCACGTCGAACAGCTTCTTGAGCTGAGTGTCGTCAAGCAGACGCGCATGGGCAAGGCGGCGATTGGCGAGCCCGCCCTTCTTCGCGAGCGTCACGAGCTTTTCGACATAGGGGCGAAGCTCCTTCGCCTTGGCGAGCGTGGTCGTGATCTGCTCATGCTTGATGAGCGCCGCAGACTGGTTACGGAACAGGGCGGTACGATGAGAAGCGGTCCGCTGAAGCTTACGACCGCCAACGCGATGGCGCATGGTTCTTTCCTTCGTTCGTCAGGGGGCCGTGCAAGGTACCCCAAGCCAGGCGGCAGTTGAGGGCGCCGCCCTTTCCCTACTCATATCCTAACGGCAGCCCGATCAAAATTCCTGTTCGAGCTTCTTGGCCATTTCCTCGATATTCTCGGGTGGCCAGCCGGGGATTTCCATGCCGAGACGCAGGCCCATCGAGGCGAGGACTTCCTTGATCTCGTTGAGCGACTTGCGGCCGAAATTGGGCGTCCGCAGCATCTCGGCCTCGGTCTTCTGGACCAGGTCGCCGATATAGATGATGTTGTCGTTCTTGAGGCAGTTCGCCGAGCGGACGCTGAGCTCGAGCTCGTCGACCTTCTTGAGCAGGTAGCGGTTGAGCTGGTTGGCGTCGCCCTCCGGCTCCGCGCCGCCGGCTGCCGCGGTCGCGGCACCCGCGCTCGGGGCCGAAATCGCCATGCCGTCGTCGAAATGGACGAACAGCTGGAGCTGGTCCTGCAGGATGCGCGCCGAATAGGCGAGCGCGTCCTCCGGAGTCACCGTGCCGTCGGTCTCGATCGTCAGCGTGAGCTTGTCGTAGTCGAGCTCCTGGCCGACGCGGGTGTTCTCGACCTTGTAGGCAACTTGGCGGACCGGCGAGTAGAGCGCATCGACCGGGATCAGACCGATCGGAGCGTCGACCGGGCGGTTGGCCGCGGCGGTGACATAGCCTTTCCCGATGTCGGCGGTCAGCTCCATGTTGAGCGTCGCGGCCTCGTCGAGATGGCAGATGACCAGATCGGGGTTCATCACCTCGATGTCACCCGTAGCGGCGATCATCCCCGCGGTGACTTCGGCCGGGCCGCTGGCGGAGAGCTGGAGGCGCTTTGGCCCCTCGCCCTGCATCCTGAGCGCGATCTGCTTCACGTTGAGAACGATATCGGTCACATCCTCGCGGACCCCCGCGAGCGACGAGAACTCGTGAAGGACATTCTCGATCTTGATCGACGTGACGGCGGCGCCCTGCAGCGAGGACAGCAGCACGCGGCGCAGCGAGTTGCCGAGCGTCAGGCCGAAGCCACGCTCAAGCGGCTCGGCGACAAAGGTCGCCTTGCGTTTGCCGTCGCCGCCCGACTTCTTTTCGAGGCCGTTCGGCTTCTTGAGTTCCTGCCAGTTCTTTGCGTTGACAGCCACTGTGTTCCCCTCGGGGTATGGCAGGAGCGAAAGGCAGCCTGCCGGAAAGTTGAAACGAAAGCCGAAGCCCTCGAGCCGGATCAGACGCGGCGGCGCTTCGACGGGCGCACGCCGTTGTGCGGGATCGGCGTCACGTCACGAATTGACGTGATGTGGAACCCGACCGCCTGCAGCGCGCGGAGCGCCGACTCGCGGCCCGATCCGGGGCCCTTAACCTCGACCTCGAGCGTCCGGACGCCATGTTCGGCAGCCTTCTTGCCCGCATCCTCGGCAGCAACCTGAGCGGCATAGGGGGTCGACTTGCGGCTGCCCTTGAAGCCCATCATGCCCGCCGATGACCAGGCAA
>CAMLSA010000015.1 GCA_946482655.1 uncultured Sphingomonas sp.
ACCTCGATCACCAGCCCCTGATGCGGCGCGTCATGCGGCACGAGGCGGCCGAGATCGGCGACGTCGGCGAAGGTGACCGGAATCACCGGCGGAAGATCGAGCGCGCTCAGCGCCTCGCGCGTGCCCCACATGCGCCGCACGGTGCGCGCGGGATTGGCCAGTGCGGCGAGTACGGCGTGACGCCCCCAGAATCGGGGTCGGCCGGCAGCGGGTTGGGAGGGGCGATGGCCTCTGCGCATGGATCTGCCTTAACCAGCGGCGGTGCCTCTAGGCAAGCATGGCGATGGCCGATCTTTTTCCGGCAAGATGCGTTGACAGGCAGGTTGCGATTGGCCATTGAGCCGCCTCGCTTTTGGCGCTCCGGAGGGGTGGCCGAGTGGTTAAAGGCAGCAGACTGTAAATCTGCCCGTGCAAGCGTACGCTGGTTCGAATCCAGCCCCCTCCACCATCGCACCGCGGCAGGACAGCCCATTCCGGCGCGAAACGCCGGCGGCAGAATTTGTCCTTCGAGAGCCTGCATTTTCTGCCTTTAGTGGTCAGTCGCGCCGGTGTCGTCTCGCCGTCGATCGGATATGATGTGTTGAACCCGGGGCGGACAACCGTTACCCGGATCGGCGGCGGCAGCGGCGCGTTCTTCAGCCTGACGCGGAACCATGCAGCTTAACAAAGGTTCGCATGGTGAGGCGCGTGCCCCCGGCACGGTGCTCATCGGGGAAGGGAGATCATGACGCTCAGATCGCGCGATGCCGAGACGCTCATCGCCATGGCGGCGAAAGCGGTGATGCGCCATGCCGAACGTCTATCCGAGGCCTTGGACGAGCTGCCCGCTCCCATCTATGTGACCGATCCACACGGCGTGATCACCCATTTCAATCAGGCGTGTATCGCGCTGGCTGGCCGCACGCCTGTCGTCCGTCACGATAAGTGGTGTGTCACCTGGAAGCTCTACACGATCGAGGGCGAGGCCCTGCCGCACGATCGCTGCCCGATGGCGATCGCGATCCAGCGCGAATGCCCCATGCGCGGCGAGGAAGCGGTAGCGGAACGCCCGGATGGCACGCGGATAAGGTTCGTTCCCTATCCGACGCCGATCTTCGACAGCGTTGGTGAGATGATTGGCGCGGTCAATCTGCTGATGGATGTCACCGAGCAACGTCGCGCCCAGGCCCTACGGGCTGAAGCTGCCCGCTGCCGGCGACTGGCATACGCCATCAGCCATGCGGAAACCGTGATGACATTGAAGGCAATGGCTGCAGAGTTCGACGAGCAGGCGGAGCAGATCAGCCGGCCGCATTGAGGTGACGTGCGCGCCGCCGCCGGATCGGCCGGCGGCGCACGCGATCAGCTTATTTCAGCGACAGGATGTAATCGGCGATCGCCGCCGCCGATTCGGGGTTCTTTAGGCCGCCGAAGGGCATGCGATTTCCGGGGATGGTCTTCTGCGGTTCCTGGATGAAGGCGATCAAATTGGCCCTCGTCCACTTGATCTTGGAGTTCTTCATGGCGGGCGAATGGGCGAAGCCCGGCACCGAGCCGGCTTTGGTGCCGCCGACGCCGAACAGGTTGGGCCCGATCGTGTTGGCCGCGCCCTTCTCGACTTTATGGCACGCCGAGCAGATGCCGAACATGGCAGGTTTGGGCAGCGGGGCGGCAAGCGTCGGCGCGCCGAGAGACAGGGCGAGGATCGAGGAAAGAACAAGACGGTGCAGCATCGATGGTCCTTCTGGGCTGATGGCCGCTTGGCCACCGTAACGAGGCTTCGTCTATTGCGGCGGCCGGGCTGTCGCAAGGCTGAACGACGATGATAAGGGCTCCAGCGGAACACTCTTAACTTTTATTGATTCAAGAACGGCTTTATCGTTACATAGGCTTTGGGACGGGGCCAAACGGGGCGGGCCATGTCGATGACGGGACCGAAATATGCGGCGGAGCATTTGCCGCTTCGGCCATGATGTCAAAGGGGGTGGCGTTGTGATCAGATCCGAGTTGGTGCTGCTGATAGCTCAGGACAATCCCGATCTTTCGCCGAAAGAAGTCGAGAAGATCGTCTCGACGCTGTTCGACGCGATTACTAAGCGGCTCGCTGAAGGTGGGCGTGTCGAACTGCGAGGTTTCGGAGCTTTTTCTACCCGAAGTCGCGGCGCGCGGATCGGCCGTAACCCCAGGACTGGCGATACCGTGCCGGTTTCGGCCAAACGCGTGCCCTATTTCAAACCGGGCAAGGAGATGCGGCTTCGACTCAACATGTGAGTGGGGCGTAACCGCGCTGATGCCGATTCGCGCTTGGCGGTCTCCGCCGCTATGGTTATGCACCGCGTCTGCGGCGCTGCGGGCGTGGCGAAATTGGTAGACGCAACGGACTTGAATCCAGTCATCGAGTGCTCGCCGGGAAACCGGCGATGCAGAACTGCTCAAATTCGGGGAAGCCTGATTCCTGGTGATCCCGAGCCAAGTCGACGGGGACTCTTCGCCGGAAGGTGTAGAGACTAGACGGGCAGCGCCTACGTCCAGGCATGGATAAGGCGAAGGGATAGTCCAGACCACGAACGGCGCCGGCCAGTCCGGTCCGGCGGCGAAAGCCGAAGTGGTACGAAAATCCGTAAGGTCGCGAGACCTGTGGGGGTTCGAGTCCCCCCGCCCGCACCAGCTACGCGGCTTCAGCTTCCGCTTGGCATGGCAAAGACGTGACAAAAGAAAGCCTCAATCCGTTGGTAAGCAATTGCCGCTAGACCGACGGGGTATGGCGCGGCAATTGTTAGCATGTGCAAAGCGCTGGTTCGTGAAGACTTTTTATGTTTCACCAGTCGCGTTTTTGCGGCACTTGTTGCGCGGGACCGCAGTTGATCGACGGGCAGGCGAGCAGGAACGGGGTGGCCGTCCGGTGAATGCGGGCTGATGTGCGGGGGTGGTAATGCGTAAATGGGGGTCGGTCCGGACGCGGATGCTTGCTATGGCGGGCGCCGTGCTGCTGCCATCGCTTGCCGCCGCCGCGCCGGCCGGTCCAGTAGCCGCCGGTCAGCTCAAGCCCTACCGCATCAATCCGGGCGACGAGATCGAAATCTATGTCTGGGGCGACGAACGGCTCCAGCGCACTCTCAAGGTGCTCCCCGACGGAAGCGTCTCCTTTCCGCTGGTAGGGCGCATCGATGCGCTCAACAAGCTGCCGACCGATCTCGAGGGGGTGATCGTCGCCGGGCTGGCGGACCAATATCGCAACACCGTGCCGCGCGTGACCGTGTCGGTGAAGAATCCGAGCGGGCTCAGCTTCTCCGTGGCCGGCAAGGTCCGGGCGCCGGGCGCGTTCACCCCGGGGCATTATGTCAATGTGCTCGAAGCGATCAGCGTCGCCGGCGGGCCGACGGAGTTCGCCGATCTCAGCAAGGTCAAGATCTATCGGAAGGTAGGGGCGCAGATCCAGGTGATCGATGTCCGTCTCGACAGCGCGATGAGAGGCAGCCCATCGAGCGCGGACCTTCAAGGCGCGATCGTCGAGCTGCAGAGCGGGGATACGGTGGTGGTGCCATGAACCCGCGGATAGCCAAGCTCGTAGGCGGTGCCTTCGCGCTAGCGGCCGCGGCGCCTGTCCTGGCCGCCCCGTTCCAACTGTCGGTCGATACCGATGTTCGGCTAGGCTACGACCTCAATCCCTTCCTTTCTCCGGGAAGCGACCTCGCGACCGGCTATGTCGCCGCGTCGATCGCGCCCAGGCTTTCGAAACAGACCGAAAGAGGCGAAGTCAGCCTGTCGGGTCATTATGACCGCACCGAATATTTCAAGCATTACGGCCATTCCGACCAATATGGCGCCGAGCTTTCGGTCCAGCAGCGGCTCAATCCCAAACTGAGCGTCTTCGGCGCGCTTCGCTATGACAGCGATGTGATCGGCCAAGGCAGCAACGACGACGTGACCGGCCCGCCGATCGACGATACCGACGTAAATCTGATCGGCCTCAGGCGCCGGGCGGAAACCTATCAGGCGAGCGGTGGCTGGGAGTATAAGATCTCATCGACTGATACGATCTCGGCCGACGGCGGTTATACCGACACGCGCTACGGCAGCGGTCCTGCGGGTGCGGATTCCCGCAATATCGGCGGCCGCGTCGGCTGGAAGCACGCGATCAGCGAGCGCACCAGGATCGGCGTGAGCGGTTCGGCCTATCATATCGACTATGACACGCCCGGGCTCAGCACCCTGATCCTTGAGCCGGCGGTCACCTTCTCGACGGTGCTCAGCCCGACGTGGAATTTCGACGCCTCGATCGGCATGTCGTTCAGCAAGCTGTGGCTGCCGCTTCCGATTGCCGACCAGCGGGCCAAGGGTCTGTCGGGCAATGTGAAGCTCTGTCACATGGGCGCGAAGGACGATTTCTGCCTCTATGCCGCCCGCTCGGTCACGGGATCGGGCGCCGGCGGAACGGTCGAGCGCTCGCAGATCGGCGTCAACTATCACCGCCGCCTGACCGAGGCGCTGAGCTGGTCCGGTAGCGCCAGCTATGCACGCAGCAAGTCCCAGACCGGGGTGCTCGGGACGCGCGAATATGTCAACGCGCGTGGCGGGTTCGACTGGAAGGTGGCGCGCTGGCTGACCCTCGGCACCGAGGGCCGCTATCGCGACGTCTTCGGCAGCGGCCGGCAGATTCGGGCCGACATCGGCGGCGAGATCAATGCGACGATTTCCTTCCCGGGTCAGCCATGAACGACGCGGCGGAGCTTTCGACCGAAGCCGAACTGGCCGATGGGCTGCTCGGCTATCTGCCGCAGATTATCTATCAGCGGCGCTGGTTCGTCCTGATTCCGTTCGCGGCCAGCGCGCTGACGGGTGTGGGGCTAGCTTATGGTCTTCCCGCGCATTACCAGTCCTCAGCCACCGTCATCGTCGAGTCGAAGGAGTTGCCCGAAGCGATCGCCGCAGCTTCGGTCACCGACCTGATCGATCAGCGCATCGCCAAGATCAAGCAGCAGATATTGAGCCGCCCCGGCCTGATCGAGCTGATTCAGGCCAACGATCTCTATAGATCGGAGCGCGGCAAGAAATCGCTTTCCTCGATCATCGAGATGATGCGCGATGCCACCGCGATCACCCCCGTTACCGCCGATATCGACAAATTCGCGGCGCGGCGTGGCGGATCGAGCACGATCGCCTTTTCTATATCCTTCACCTATTCGGATCCGGCCAAGGCCCAGGCCGTGACCCAGCAGTTCACTGAAAAGCTGCTCAAGCTCGACAGTTCGCAGCTGTCGGCGCAGGCCGATGCCACGGTTGGTTTCCTGCGCGACCAAGCGTCGCAGATCCAGGGGCAGATCACCGAGATCGAGGGCAAGATCGCCGACATCAAGGCGCGTAACGGGCTGGCGCTGTCCCGGATCGGCGGCTTCATTCCGTCGACCTCGAGCTACGACGTTCAGATCGCCCAGCTACAGCGCGAAAATACCGAGCTGCAGGGACGGCTGAACAGCAACAGCACCAACGCCGACGACCGGGTCAGCGCGGCCGAGTCGGCGCTTGCGGCGGCGCAGGCGCTCTATTCGGACAATCATCCCGACGTGATCGCCGCCAAGCAGAAGCTGACCGAAGCGCGCGCCGCGGCCAAGTCGGCGGGTGGCGGGCCGCGCAACAACCCTGCGATCACCGCCCAGATCGCGGCCAACAACCGCACCATCGCAACGTTGACGAGCGCCAAGTCGGCCGACATGTCGCGTGCCAGTGCCGCGGTCTCGGCTCAAAGTGGCGCGCCGCTGATCGAGGAGAACATCCGTCAGCTGGAGGCCAAGGCCGATGGCCTGCGCGGCAACTATGAGCGCATTTCGGGCAATTTGCTCGCGGCCGAAGCAGCCCAGAAGATGGACGCGGAGCAGCGCGGCGAGCGGCTCGTGCTGGTCGATCCGCCGACCTTGCCGGACGAACCCAATTCGCCCAATCGCGGCCTCCTCGTGATCGGCGGTTTCGCGCTGGGCATCGTCATCGGCTTCGGTCTTGCCCTGCTGATCGAACTGTTCCGCCGCCCGATCCGGGGTGCCGCCGCGTTGCAGTCGATGCTCGGCGTCGGGCCGCTCGTGGTGATCCCGACGCTGCGGGCGAAGCGGAGCGGCGGGACGAAGCGCCGCAGGCGGAAGCGTCTGTTTGGGCGGCGCAAGGCGGCGCACGCATGAGCTTCGATCCTCCCCAAGGTGTCGAGCCGGCCCATCCGATGCCGGGGTCTACCGAACGTGCGACCGGTTTCGAGGCGCTACGCGAGACCGGCATCTATGGATTCGACAGCAAGGACATACGCTCGCGGCCGTTCACGCTGCTGCGAGCCCAGATATTGAGGATCGCGCGCGCGCGGGGGTGGAAGATCATCGGCATCACCTCGCCCACGCCGAAGGTGGGCAAGAGCTTCGTCGCCTCCAACCTCGCGGCGGCGCTGGCGCGGACACCGGATCTGCACACCTATCTGTTCGATTTCGACCTGCGACGTTCGACCATCGCGAAGAATTTCGGGCTGACCGGAAGAGTCGGCATCTCGCACTTCCTCGACGGCACGATCACCGATCTGCGCCAGGTGGCGCGGCCGATCGCCAATGAACAGCTGACGGTCTTTCCGAGCTACCCCAATGCGGCCGCGTCCGACGAGCTGGTCTCATCCGCACGGATGGATTCACTGATCGCGGCGATGCGGCAATTGCCCCAGAACACATTGTGCCTCTGCGACCTGCCACCGGTCTTCGCCAACGACGATGCGGTCGTGATCAGCCAAAAGATCGATGCCTATCTGATGATCGTCGAGGATGGCGTCACGACCCGCAAGCAGGTGCGCGACAGCTTTCGCCTGCTCACGCCCGCGCCTTGTATCGGCACCGTGCTCAACCGCTACAATGCCGGTCTGGTCGCCGACGACTATGGCTATGGCTATGGCCAGAGCAAACGCTACGGCGGTTATTACAGCAACTGATCGGCTGCCGCGTGCGGCAAGCAGGGGCAAGGGCGAAGCTGGGGATGGGATGACGGCAAGGGTTGGGGCATATGTCGCGCTGACGATCATGGCCATTGCTTCGCTGGGGACGGCGGCCGGCCCCGACGACGCTGGCTTCCTGCCGGACGGTTATCTTAATCTCGTCGACGTGGTGCCGCCCGCGCCGATTCCGCAGGAACCGCGCGGCGTGGCCGATCGCGAGCTGTTCAAGCTGACCCGCTCGCTCAAGGGAAGCCAGCGGTGGGACATGGCGATCGGCGACGCGCCGAGCGACACCGCGACGATGATGCGCGCCTTCGCCTGCGCGGCGCGGGTCAGCATGACGCCGGCCAAGGCGCCCAAGACCGCCTCGCTGCTGGAAAAGGTGTCGCGCGACACCGCGCGCGAAGCCGATGAGCTGAAGAGTTATTACAAGAAAAGGCGGCCCTTCCTGCTCGATTCGGGCGAGACCTGCAGACCGCGAACCGATGGGCTGGCGATCGGCTATGACTATCCGTCGGCGCAGGCGACGCGCGGTTGGACCTGGGCGCTGGTATTGGGTGAGCTGCTCGACGACCGCGCCGCTCCAATCATGGCCCGGGGCCGGGCCTATGGCGAGAGCGGGATCGTCTGCGGCGTTCACAACATGAGCGCGGTCGAAGCGGCTCGAATGGCGGCGAGCGCGACCCTGACGGTGGTGCGTACCGAGCCCTCCTATCGGGAGGCCGTCGTTGCAGCGCGGAATGAACTCGCCGCATTGCGCAAAACCACGGCCCCGCCATCGGCGCAACTCTGCTCGAACGAAGAAGTGACGGTGAATCAGCCAATTTTCCGGTAGCGGCGAGGAAGCTCCCTTTAAATCACAAGCATGGAAGCTGGTCGATCGTCTCGCGGTCGCTATTTACGATCGCTCCGGCAAGAAAAAGGCCGCGCCCGGAGGCACGGCCTTCTATCTTTTCTGGTAGCCTCCCGAAGGTGGCTACCGGCGCGATCACATCGCGTTCGAAGCGTTCTCCATCGGAGCAGCCGCATTCGAATCGGCCATCGCAGCGTTGGTGTCAGCCATCGCATCAGCGGCGTTATCGACAACGACGGTGTTGTTTTCGGCAGCGGGCGCATCCTTCTTGCAGGCGGCGAGCGTCAGCGAGGCGGCGGCGATAAGCGAAAGGGCAACGATCTTCTTCATGATCGAATTCTCCGGAAGTGAATTAAAAAAAGAGAGTGGCTCGAACGATTCCAATCACGTTCAGGCTTGTTTCCCCCCGAAACAGGCTCGGACTTCTTACAGTTTTGCGCAGTGCGATGCAATGTCTCTTGTTCCGGTAGTTAATTCGGCGGGTTCGGGGGCTTGGAAGTGGCTGGATCACTTGGTTTCGGAGCCGGTTCGGATGGCGGCGGGGAGGCGACGGCGACGGGCTGGGCGGCCGCGTCGGATGCCGGAATTCCGGCATCGGCGTCGGGGGTGGAGCTTTCGTCCGCGCCGATCGGATTCGCCGCTGCATCAGCTGCAGCTGCCGCCTCGGCCGCCGCGTCGTCATTCTCCTGATCGCGAATCTCGGCACGCCGCCGCTGCAGAAAGGCCGATCGCGCTGCGGCGTAAGGATCGAGGCTCGATTCCAGGAAATTGTCCGCGCCTGTCTCGATCAGGCCGTCGCGCACGCTGATGACCTGCATGCCGATGATGGCCAGCGGGACACCGTTCGGCAGGCCGCAATGGTTCAGGCAGACCTGATAGGGATCGGCGAGGAAGCCGATGCCGGTGCCGACCCCGTCGCGCATCGTCGAGGGGCCGAGCAGCGGCAACATCACATAGGGGCCGCCATTCGCCCCCCAGGCCCCGAGCGTCTGGCCGAAATCCTCGGGCGCCTTCTCGATGCCAGACCGGCTCGCATGGTCGAACAGCCCGCCGATGCCGGCGGTGGTGTTGACCGCGAAGCGGCCGAGGTTGCGCGCCGCACGATCGATCTTGCCCTGGAGGATATTGTTGATGAACGACCAGGGCTCGGAGATGTTGGAGAAGAAATTGCGTATGCCGTCGCGCGCCGGCTTGGGGGTGACGGCGCGATAAACCTTCGTCACGGGCTTGGCGATCACCTTATCGGCGGTGCGATTGACCGACCACACGCCGCGGTTGAACCCTTCCCAGGGGTCCTGTTCGGCAAGCCGGTCGGTGCCGGGCGTCGTCGCGCACGCCGAGAGCGTCAGGCCCAGTGCCAGGACGCAAGCCACCCTCGCCGACGCTCTTCCCGAAACCCTCATCGTCGATTCCCCTTTCGGGCGGGCTGACCGCCGCCGGTGATGCTCCTCTAGCGCGGCAGAGTTCCGCGCGTCACGGCATGCCCCGCACCGCCCGGCTGGGCAAGCGCCTTGACCGCATATAAAGATTTCTTTATGTCCGTATATATGCCGAGCGATGCCCTTGCCATCTTCCGGGCGCTTGCCGATCCGACGCGCCTGCGAATCTTCCATCTTCTGCGGGCGATGGAGTTGTCGATCGGCGAGCTCGCCCAGGTGCTGGGCCAGAGTCAGCCCCGCGTGTCGCGCCATGTGAAAATCCTCGCCGATGCCGGCTTGGCCGAGCGCCGCAAGGAGGGGAGCTGGGTGTTTCTCGGCCTCGGCCCCAACGAATGCGTAGCTCCTCTATTCGCCGCGATCGACGATTGGAGCCGCGATGGCGAGGATGTCTGGGCGGTGGCCGACCGGGCTCGGCTTGCCGCGGTTCGAGCCGATCGCGCAGTGTCCGCGGCGCGCTATTTCGCCGAGCACGCCGAGGAATGGGACGCGATCCGCTCGCTCCACGTTCCCGAGAGCGCGGTCGAGCAGCGCATCCTGGAGGTCCTTGCCGATGTGCCGGTGGGCCATATGATCGATATCGGCACCGGCACCGGGCGGATGATCGAGCTTGTGGGCGGCCAGGCGTCCTCCGCGCTCGGGATCGATCGCAGCCCGGAGATGCTTCGCCTCGCGCGGGTCAAGCTGGCGGACGCCGGGCTCGAGGCCGAGCTGCGGCAGGGCGACATGTATGCGCTCCCGCTGAGCGATGGCACGGCCGATCTGGTCATCCTCCATCAGGTGCTTCATTTCGCCCAGCATCCGGCCGCGGCGATCGCCGAGAGCGCGCGGCTGCTCGCGCCGGGCGGCCGGCTGCTGATCGTCGATTTCGCCAGCCATGATCTCGAGGATCTGCGCACCCGCGACGCGCATGTGCGCCTGGGCTTCGGCGACGATCAGATCGGCGGCTGGTTTCAGGCGGCGGGGCTCGGGCTCGATCGGATCGAGGAACTGGTCGGCGATGCGCTGACCGTGAAACTATGGTTGGGCGTGCGCGGGCAGCGTAGCCAATTGAAGGCAGTGTCATGACATCCGTACCTTTTGCCCAGCTCGAGGAAGCGCGCCGCGCGCTGGCCGCGCCGCTGTTCGCCGATCTGGCGGGCGACGCCGCCGTCTCGTTCGAATTCTTCCCGCCCAAGAGCGAGAAGATGGAAGAGAGCTTGTGGAACGCGATTCAGACATTGGCGCCACTCAAGCCCCGCTTCGTCTCGGTCACCTACGGTGCCGGCGGGTCGACCCGCGAGCGGACTCATCAGACGGTCGCGCGGATCGTGACGGAGACGGTAATCCCGGCCGCCGCGCACCTCACCTGCGTCGAAGCGAGCAAAGCCGAGATCGAAGAGATCGCACGCGAATATTGGGAGGCGGGCGTGCGCCATATCGTGGCGTTGCGCGGCGATCCGCCGATCGAAGGCACAAAGTTCGTTCCCCACCCCGACGGTTATCGCAATGCGGCCGATCTGGTGGCGGGGCTGAAGGCGATTCATCCTTTCGAGATTTCAGTCGCCGCCTATCCCGAATGCCACCCCGACGCGGTGGACGCGGAAAGCGACATCGCCAATCTCAAGGCCAAATTCGACGCGGGCGCGACGCGCGCGATCACCCAGTTCTTCTTCACCCCGGAAGCTTATTTCCGCTTCTGCGACCGTGCCCGCGCGGCCGGCATCGAGGGCGAGATCGTACCGGGCATCCTGCCGGTCTCGAACGTCGCCCAGACGCGCAAGTTCGCCGGCATGTGCGGTGCCGCCATCCCCGCATGGATGGACCGCTTGTTTGAGGGACTCGACGATCATCCCGCGTCACGCCAGCTTGTCGCTGCGACGATCGCCGCCGAGATGTGCCGCCGCCTCTATGCGGGTGGCGTCCGTCAGTTCCACTTCTACACGCTGAATCGTGCCGAACTATCCTTCGCGATCTGTCACTTGCTGGGGCTGCGTGCCGATCCCAAGGCGCTGGAGAATGCTGCATGATCCTTCATAAATCCGAAGCCGCGATCCGTTTCCGCGAACAGGCCCGGCAGCGCGTGCTGCTGACGGACGGCGCGTTCGGGACGATGATCCAGAGCTACAAGCTCGGTGAAGCCGATTATCGCGGCTCCTACGACCTGCCCTCGGACCAGAAAGGCAATAACGACCTGCTGGTGCTGACCCGTCCGGACGTGATCGATGCGATCACCCGCCAATATCTGGACGCGGGATCGGATATCGTCTCGACCAACACCTTCAACGCGAACATCATCAGCCAGGGCGATTATGACGCGGTCCATCTCGTCCGCGAGATGAACCTCGCCGCCGCGCGCATCGCTCGCAAGGCGGCTGACGATTATCAAGGGAACGATGGCCGCCCGCGCTTCGTCGCCGGCGCGATCGGGCCGACCAACAAGACACTGTCGCTCTCGCCCGACGTCAACGATCCCGGCTATCGCGCGGTCGATTTCGACACGATGCGCGATGTCTATCGGGACCAGGTCGCGGGGCTCCTCGACGGCGGTTGCGACTTCATCCTGATCGAAACGATCTTCGACACGCTGAACGCCAAGGCCGCGATCATGGCGGTGCTCGACGAGCAGGCGACACGTCGGCATGAGATCCCGATGATGATCTCAATGACGATCACTGACATGTCGGGCCGCAATCTGTCGGGCCATTCGGTCGAGGCCTTCTGGCACGCAATCCGCCATGCCCATCCGCTGACGGTCGGGCTCAACTGCGCCTTCGGCGCGGACCTGCTGCGCCCGCACGTTCAGGTGCTCTCCGGCATCGCGGATGCGCTGGTGATGATCTATCCCAATGCTGGGCTGCCCAACGATCTCGGCGAATATGACGAGCAGCCGGCGACGACCGGCGGCTTCATCCGTGAGTGGGCCGATCAGGGATTGGTCAACGTCGTCGGTGGCTGCTGTGGTTCGACCCCCGCGCATATCGCCGCGATGGCCGGCGCGGTAGCTGGCAAGCCCGCGCGAGAACCCCATGCACACGACCATCGAACGCGGCTGGCCGGCTTGGATCCGATGATCATGGCGGCGTGATTACCGTCCTCCCGGCGAGGCCGGGATCCAGTTCCAACGCCCGGTGCTGGACCCGGCCTTCGCCGGGAGGACGATTGAGAAGAGAAATATATGAACACCCCCTCCACTGCCCAGTTCGTCAACATCGGCGAGCGCACCAATGTCACGGGCTCCGCGGCATTCAAGAAGCTGATCATGGGCGGCGACTATGTGAAGGCGGTCGAGGTCGCGCGGCAGCAAGTCGAGAACGGCGCGCAGATCATTGACGTCAACATGGATGAAGGCCTGCTCGACGCCGAGCTGGCCATGACCACCTTCCTCAAGCTGATCGCGGCCGAACCGGATATCGCGCGCATTCCGGTGATGGTCGACAGTTCGAAATGGTCGGTGATCGAGGCAGGGCTGAAATGCGTCTCGGGCAAGCCGATCGTCAATTCGATCAGCATGAAAGAGGGTGAGCGGGCTTTCCTCGAACATGCCCGCAAGTGCCGCGCCTATGGCGCCGCGGTAGTGGTGATGGCGTTCGACGAGGTCGGCCAGGCCGACACCAAGGACCGCAAGGTCGAGATCTGCGAGCGGGCCTACAAGCTGCTCGTCGCCGACGGCTTCCCGCCCGAGGACATCATCTTCGATCCGAACATCTTCGCGGTCGCGACCGGGATCGACGAGCATCGCCGCTACGCGATCGACTTCATCGAGGCCACCGCCGAGATCAAGAAGCGCTGCCCGCACTGCCATATCTCGGGCGGCGTTTCCAATCTGAGCTTCTCCTTCCGCGGCAACGAGCCGGTGCGCCGGGCGATGCACAGCGTCTTTCTCTATCACGCCATCCAGGCGGGGATGGACATGGGTATCGTCAATGCGGGGCAGCTAGACGTCTATGATCAGATCGATCCCGAGCTGCGCGAAGCCTGCGAGGACGTGATCTGGGACCGGCGCGAGGATGCGACCGATCGCCTCATCACCCTCGCCGAGCGTTATCGCGGCACCGATGCGGTCGCGGAGAAGGCGGCCGAGGAATGGCGCGGCTGGAACGTCGTCAAGCGGCTCGAACACGCCCTGGTCAAGGGCATCGATGCCTTCGTCGTCGAGGATACCGAGGAAGCCCGGCTGCTCTACGCCCGGCCGATCGAAGTGATCGAGGGACCGCTGATGGACGGGATGAACGTCGTCGGTGACCTGTTCGGATCGGGCAAGATGTTCCTGCCGCAGGTGGTCAAGTCGGCGCGGGTGATGAAAAAGGCGGTGGCCCACCTGCTTCCCTACATCGAGGCGCAGAAGGTCGCGGGCTCGCGTCCGAAGGGCCGAATCATCATGGCCACGGTCAAGGGCGACGTCCACGATATCGGCAAGAACATTGTCGGCGTGGTGCTTCAGTGCAACGGTTATGAGGTGATCGACCTGGGGGTGATGGTGCCCTGGATGACGATCCTCGCCGCTGCCAACGAGAATGATGCCGACATGATCGGCCTGTCGGGACTGATCACCCCCTCGCTTGACGAGATGGTGACGGTCGCGGCCGAGATGCAGCGCACCAACATGACGATGCCGTTGCTGATCGGCGGAGCGACCACCTCGAAAGTCCACACCGCCCTGCGCATCGCCCCTGCCTATGCGGGCCCGGTCGTCCATGTCCTCGACGCCAGCCGGGCGGTCGGCGTCGCCTCGACCCTGTTGTCCGATACCCAGCGCGACGATTTCGTCGCCAAGACGGCCGCCGATTACGAAGCCGTCCGAAAGGCCCGCGAGAACAAGGGCCAGAATGAGCTGGCCACCCTGGCCGAGGCGCGCGCCAACGCCTTCGTCGCCGATTTTGCACTCAAGCCGGAGGCGCCGAACCAGCCAGGCATCCATGCCTTCACCGATTGGCCGCTCGAGGACCTGCGCGACTACATCGACTGGACGCCCTTCTTTCGTGCCTGGGAGCTGGCGGGCAATTATCCGGCCATCCTGGAAGACGAGGTCGTCGGCGAAAGCGCGCGCGGCCTGTGGAAGGACGCGCAGGCGATGCTCGATACGATCATCGCCCAGAAATGGCTGACCGCCAAGGGCGCCGCCGCCTTATGGCCCGCGCGCTCGGAGGGGGACGATGTCCTGGTCCGGATCGATTCGGAGGAGATAAGGCTCCCCTTCCTGCGTCAGCAGATCAGGAAACGCGAGGGCCGCGCTAATATGTGCCTGGCCGATTTCGTCGATCGCGAGAATGACTGGCTGGGCGGCTTCGCGGTTGGCATCCACGGCATCGAGCCGCACATCGCGCGCTTCAAGGCCGATCATGACGACTATCGCGATATCCTGCTCAAGGCGCTCGCCGATCGCCTCGCCGAGGCCTTTGCCGAGCGGCTCCACCTCCATGTACGCACCACCTTGTGGGGCTATGCCGAGGGCGAGCAGCTTACCAACGAGGCGCTGATCAGGGAGCAATATCGCGGCATCCGTCCTGCACCGGGCTATCCGGCCTGCCCCGATCACAGTCACAAGCCGATTTTGTTCGACATGCTGAAGGCGGGCGAGGCGACCGGCATCACCCTGACCGAAAGTTTCGCGATGCTGCCGACCTCGGCGGTGTCGGGCTTCTATTTCGGTCATCCCGAGGCGAGCTATTTCGGCGTGGCTCGAATAGGCCGCGACCAGCTCGAGGATTATGTCGCACGGCGCGGCGTCGATCTGCAGACTGCCGAGCGTTGGCTGCGGCCGAATCTGGATTAACGCGATCATCACATAACCCGGTCATGCCGACGGGGGCTGACATCCATGTCTGCCATCTCTCGGGATGGCACCTCTTATGGCGAGAGGCATGGACTCCAGCCTCCGCTGGAGTGACGATGGCCGGTATGTCGCGTTTCCTGTCCCTGCTGATGCTGGTGATCGCTTCGCCGCTCGCGGCTGCGCCGTTCACCGTCGAGCGCACCGGCCGGAGTTTCTACACGCTTGCCGCTGCGGTGTTCGCGATCGGCGACGGCGATGGCACGATCCGCATCGCGCCGGGTCGCTACACGGACTGTGCCATCCAGACGGCGGGCCGTATCGTCTATCGGGCCGAGAAGCCGCTGACCGCGATCTTCGACGGCGGCATCTGCGAGGGCAAGGCGGTGCTGGTGCTGCGCGGGCGGGCTGCCTCGGTCGATGGGCTGATCTTTGAGAACCTGCGCGTTCCCGACGGCAATGGCGCGGGCATCCGGATCGAGAAGGGGCCGCTCAGCGTCACGCGCAGCGTCTTCCGCGATTCCGAGGAAGGCATATTGGGGGGAGGCGACGATGCCGGTGCTGATATCCGCATCGACCGTTCGACCTTTAGCGGCCTCGGCCGCTGCGATCGCGGCCTCGCCTGCGCGCATTCTATCTATCTCAGCGCCTTCCGTTCGGTAACGATCCGCCGCAGCCGCTTCGAGAAGGGGCGCGGCGGGCATTATGTGAAGAGCCGCGCGGCACGGATCGAGATCAGCGACAGCAGCTTCGACGACAGCCAGGGCCGCGCCACCAATTACATGATCGACCTGCCCGAGGGTGCCGTCGGCCGGATCGAGCGCAATATCTTCGTCCAGGGCGCCGACAAGGAGAACCACGCCGCCTTCATCGCCATCGCAGCCGAAGCGAGGCGCAATCGCTCGGCCAATCTGCTGATCGCGGATAACAGCGCCCATCAGGTCCGTGCTGCCGGCTGGCCGAGTGCGTTGATCGCCGACTGGAGCGGATCGCCCAAGCACACTGCTCGAAACCGGCTCGGCGTTCGGGTTCAGCCGCTTTTGTCGGTCGAGCCGCCGACCTTGGTGGAGAAGGTGAAGGGCCGACTGCTTGAGTATGCCGGTCGTCTGCGAGCGAGGATCGCCGGCTGATCGCGGCGGCCGGAGCGGACGCCCGCTTTCATCTGGGGCAGTTGCCCCCGATGTCGAGGCAGTGACCATCCACCGGCACCGGCGGCTGGATCCGCGCCACTGTCGCGAGCGTCGGCGCGATATCCACCGTGTCGGCCGGCTGGTCGCGGATTTCACCGGGCACTCCCGGCCACCAGAAGAGGATCGGCACCTGCCGGTCATGGTCCCACGGCGTGCCATGGCCGGCCACGGTGTCGCCGACTTTGCGCGGGATGCCGAAGCTGGAGCGCTCGGCATAGGCGACGGCGATATCGCCCGAACGTTCGCGGTCATAGCTCAGATGGAAACGCTGAACCAGGGTGAGCCGGTCGGGCGACGTGCCCGGCGGCACCGTCGCAGCCCCGACTTGGGCGCGGGTGAAGACGGCCTTCACCTCGGGTTGGCGCTGGAGCCAGGCGGCTGCGGCTTGCAGCAGGCGTTCGCGGGGCACGCCCCCGGAATCCGGCCTGACGTAGATTTGCTGCGGATCGTCGGTGTCGAGCGGCGCCCGCGCGAGGCCCAGTTCGGCGGCGATCGCTTGGTCGAGCCTCATCATCAGGCCCTTGTCGTCGATGCGGATCGCGTGGCCGCCTTGGTCGAAATGCCGTTCCGAGGCATCGGTCGAGCCGTGATCGGCGGTGAGCACGACCATGAAGGGCACGCGCAGCGCGTCGATCGCGGTGAGCAGCCGGCCGACAGTCGCATCGAGCGCCGCCTGGTGTACGCACATCTCGGCCCCGCCGTTGCCGAGCCGATGGCCGACATAGTCGGTGGCCGAAAGGCCGATCGCCAGCACGTCGGTCGCGCGGCCCCGGCCAAGCCTTTCTCGCGCGATCAGCTCGATCGCGAAATCGACTACCACCCTGTCGAAGGCCGGCGAGGCGCGCAGCGCCTCGCTGAAGGACTTGCTAGTGAGGAAGGAATCCCCCTCGGTCACGCCGTTGGCGATATCCGGCGGCACCTCGCCTGATAGTTCGAGCTGGCCGAATTGCTGCCGCTTCGCGATCGCCGCACAGGCGGCCGACGGTGTGGGCCAGAGCCGCGGCGGCATCGCGGTCCAGCGCGCCCTCAGAGCCGCGTTGAACGCCGCCACCGGCGACGTCCGCCGGCGATGGGCGGGGTCCGCATCGGGCGAGATGGTGAAGCCGGTGCCGTCCGCCCACCAGTAGACCCCGTCGGCGTGCTTGCCGCCCATGGTGATGGCGGCACGGTCCTTTCCGGCGACCGCGAAGGAACGCGCCCCGGGTTCGGCCGCCTTGATCCAGTCCCCCAGCGTGGTGACGCGCAGATTCTGCGGCCCGCGTGCCTTCGGGTCGCCTGGCACCGCCACGCAATAGACGTTCGTTCCCGTCTTCACGTCGAACCAGCTGTTCGCGACGATGCCGGTGCCCGCCGGATGCCGGCCGGTCAGGATCGTCGAATGGCCGGGGCAGGTCTCGGTCGCGGCATGGCTCTGATAACCGACCGGATAGACAATCCCGCCGGCGAGCGTCTTAAGCCCGCCTGTATAGGTGTGGCGATAGCGCTTGAAGATCTCGCTCGAATATTGGTCGACCGCGATTGCGACGATCAGCTTCGGCTTGGCAGGCGGGGAGGCCTTCATCGCGGTGATTGGCATGGCGATGGCGGCGGCGAGCGTGGCGGAGAGGACCAGCTTGTTCATTGCCGCCGGATGCCTGCGCCGCGTTGCACGTTGATGACCATTATTTCGCAACCCAAACCCGCTTGCCGCCGATCCAGGTCTCGAGCGGCCTCGCGGCCCGGATGTCGGCGGCGGTCGCGGTGAAGATATCGCGGTCGAGGATCAGGAAGTCGGCCATGCGACCCGGCATCAGCGTGCCGATCCGATCCTCGGCGAAACCGGCGAAGGCGGCGGTCGCTGTGAAGGCGCGGAAGGCTTCTTCCAGCGTGATGCTCTGGTGCGGCTGCGATCCCACGGTGGCTTGCCCGCTCGTGTCCTGCCGGCCGACCGCCATGGCGAGCGCGGGGAAGGGGTTGGGGCTTTCGGCCGGAAAGTCCGAGCCGAAGGCAAGTGGCACCTTGTTGTCGAGCATCGCCTTCCAGGCATAGGCCCCGCCGAGCCGCACTGGTCCCAGCCGCGCCTCCGCCATCAGCCGATTGGAGATTTGATGGACCGGTTGCATCGACGCGACGATGCCGTTCTTGGCGAAGCGAGGCAGATCGGCGGGATCGACGACCTGGGCATGTTCGATCCGCCAGCGCCGGTCGCCCTTGTAAGTCTCGGCCAGTTCCTCGATTGCGCCGAGCAACTGCGCATTGCCGGCGTCGCCGATCGCATGGACCGCGGTCTGGAAACCATCCATAGCGGCGCGGCTCATCAGGTTGCGCAGCTTGGCGTCGGCGAGCAGTTGCAGCCCGCGCTGTCCGGGCGAGTCGGCATAGGGTGCCTTGAGCCAGGCGCCGCGCGAGCCGAGTGCACCATCGCCATAGAGCTTGACCCCGATCATGCGCAGGCGCCCATCGTAGAGCCAGGGCGTCGGCCCGGTGCCCGCGATCGAAAGCAGATCGGTGATACCGCCCGCATAGGCGATGATCCGCAGCTTGAGCCGCCCGGCATCGCCCGCGCGGCGCATCACCTGCCATTGGTCCATGCTGGTGCCCATGTCCGTGGTCGCCGTGATGCCATGGCCGAGCAGGATGTCCTGCGCTCTGGCGAAGGCCGCGTCCCGGTCGCGCGGCAGCATCGGCGGCACCGCGGCGAGGATCAGATTCCGCGCCGCTTCGACAAAGAGGCCGGTGGGATTGCCCTTCGCGTCGCGTTCGATTCGTCCGCCGGCAGGATCTTTCGTCCCGGCGCTGATCCCCGCGGCCGCCATCGCCGCGCTGTTGGCGAGCAGGGCATGACCGTCGACGCGATCGAGCACCACGGGCCGGCCGGGTGCGATCGCGTCGATATCGGCGGCGGTGGGGAAGCGTCCGAGCCGCCACCGTTCCTGGTTCCAGCCGCCGCCCCTGATCCAGAGCGGGGCCGGCCGGCCGGCGGCATATTTGCGTAAGCTGGACTGTGCCTCCGCGAGGCTGTTGGTCGTCGACAGGTCGAGCGACAGCGCGAGCTCGCCGAGCGCCATCACATGGCCGTGGGAGTCGATCATCCCGGGAATGACGGTCCGGCCCTTCGCATCCAGCCGGAAGTCGAGCTTTTCGGGGCGCTTGTCGTCGCGATCGAGCAGCTTGGCGACCTTGCCCTCATCGTCGATCAGCAGCCCGTTGAACCGGACAAGCTGGCCCTTGGCGTCGAAGCTGTAGCCATTGGCGTTGTCGATAAGGCCCGCGGCAAGGGCCGGGGAGGTGAGGAGGGCGAGGGCGACGACGGCGATAAACCCCCTCTTCCATTTGAGGTGAGGGAGGGAGAGGGGACTATTCACCCCTTCGGCAGCCTTTTCACCACCGACGAGATATCCTGCCGCCCGCAGCCGAGCGCTTGGGCATCGGCATAGAATTGATCGGCGAGCGCGGCGAAGGGGAGGGAGGCGCCATTGGCTCGCGCCTCCTCGATGGCGATGCCGAGATCCTTGCGCATCCAGTCCACCGCGAAGCCGAAGTCGAAGCTGTCCTCGGCCATCGTCTTCCAGCGGTTGACCAAGTACCAGCTCGTTGCGGCGCCGCCCGACACCGCCTCGAACACCTTGTCGAGATCGAGGTCGGCATTCTGCGCGAAGCGCAGCGCCTCCGCGGCGCTCTGCATCGCCCCGGCAATGCAGATCTGATTGACCATCTTGGTAGTCTGGCCGGCGCCGGGACCGCCGACATGGACGATCCGTGACGAATAGGCTTCCATCAGCGGGATCGCGGCAGCCACCGCCTTATCCGATCCGCCGCACATGATGGACAGCGTCCCCGCCTCGGCGCCGGATTGGCCGCCCGAAACGGGCGCGTCGACCACGAGCAGCCCACGATCGCGGCCCTCGACTGCGAGTTGGCGGGCGATCTTGGCCGAGGCGGTGGTGTGATCGATGTAAAGCGCGCCCTTCTTCATCGCTGCGAAACATCCGTCCTTGCGCAGCGTCACCGCCTCGAGGTCCCCGTCGGCACCGACGCAGCTCAGCACCGCGTCGGCATCCTGGGCGGCGGCGGCGGGAGTGGGCGCCGATCGACCACCATGTCGCTCCACCCAGGTCTCGGCCTTGGCGCGGGTGCGGTTGTAGACGATGACATCATGGCCGGCGGCGGCCAGATGTCGTGCGATGGGGGCGCCCATCGCGCCCAGCCCAAGGAAGCTAACCTTTGCCATGGATCCCGCATAAGATGGATTCTCGGGTGACGCTAGGACTCTAGCTCCGCGACCCGCGCGCCTTTACCCCTCGGCCCGATCTCAGCCCTGACGCGCGAATCAAGGTCACGGCGATCGAGGAGAGCCTGTCCACGCCATTGGTCGACGCGCATTGCGCTTCCACCTCAGCCGATAAGGTTCTATGGGCCCCTCATGGCTAGCGTGCATAAGCAAACCGACGCCGACGGCGTCCCCGTGACCATCGACGACGTGCGCGCCGCGCATGCACGAATCGCTCCCTCGATCGTTCGCACTCCGATACTCAGAAGCCGCACGCTCAGCGACATCACCGGCGCCAGTGTCTGGCTCAAATTCGAGAATCTCCAGTTCACCGCCGCCTATAAGGAGCGCGGCGCGCTTAACAAGCTGATGCTGCTCTCGGATGACCAGAAGACGCGCGGCGTGATCGCGGCCTCCGCCGGCAACCATGCCCAGGGCCTTGCCTATCATGGCGCGCGGCTCGGCATACCGGTGACGATCGTGATGCCCAAGCCCACCCCCACGGTGAAGGTACAGCAGACCGAGGGACACGGCGCGCGGGTGATCCTCAAGGGCGAGCGATTCGACGACGCCTATGAAGCCGCCCGCGCGCTCGAGGAAAAGGAAGGGCTGACCTTCGTCCATCCGTTCGACGATGCCGATGTGATAGCGGGGCAAGGCACGGTCGCACTCGAAATGATCGAGGACGCGCCTGAGATCGACACGCTGGTCGTGCCGATCGGCGGTGGGGGACTGATTTCCGGATCGGCGGTGGTGGCGCGCGCGGCAGCCAAGCCGATGCAGGTGATCGGGGTCCAGGCCGAGCTCTATCCCTCGATGTATGCCAAGATGAAGGGGCTGATGCTGCCCTGCGACGGCGACACCCTCGCCGAGGGCATCGCGGTCAAGCAGCCGGGGACGATCACTTCGGCGATCGTCCGCGCACTGGTCGATGATATCGTGCTGGTGGCCGAGCGCGAGTTCGAGACAGCGGTGTCGATGCTGCTCCAGATCGAGAAGACGGTGGTCGAGGGCGCCGGCGCGGCCGGTCTCGCCGCGCTGCTCGCGCATCCGAAGATGTTTCGAAACCGCAACATCGGCGTGATCCTGTGCGGCGGTAACATCGACACGCGCCTGCTCGCCAACGTGCTGTTGCGCGACCTCGCCCGTTCGGGGCGGCTGGCCCGCCTCAGCATCCGCCTCCAGGACCGTCCCGGCGCGCTGTTCCACGTCGCCCGCGTGTTCGACGAGCAGCAGGTCAACATCGTCGAGGTCTATCATCAGCGGGTGTTCACCACCCTCCCGGCCAAGGGCCTGATCGCGGAAATCGAGTGCGAGACCCGCGATGCGGCGCACCTCGAGCGGCTGCTGAAGGCGCTGCGCCATGAAGGCTATGACGTGACACCGATCGAAGCCGCTTGAGGGGCTTCGATCGGTTTTTTGTCCGGCCTTCAAGCGTGGGGCGCGGAGCCTCCGCCCTGCCCGGCTTTCGCGGGCCAACATCACGGATGTGACCGCGGGCGCCTGAGGCTTGTCGAAAAAGAATCAAGGTTAATGCTCTTTTCATGACGTTCGTGCGTAGGCATAGTTATGCCTGACCGAGTGGACGGTTTCGACTATGGGGCACAACATCGGATGACGGCGCAGTTTCGCTTTCCGCGTTTCTTCGTGACGACGCCTGGGCCGTGCCCCTATCTTCCGGGCCGCACGGAGCGGAAGGTGTTCACCGAATTGTCCGGTCCCAACGCCGGCGAGCTCAACGACGCGTTGGGCCGGATCGGTTTCCGCCGAAGCCAGGGGGTCGCCTACCGGCCGACCTGCGTCGATTGCCAGGCCTGCGTCTCCGTGCGCGTCGTCGCCGCCGAGTTCAAGGCCAATGCCAGCCAGCGCAAGCTGATGCGCCGCCACGGCGACATCGAGGTCGGCGTCTGCAAGCCATGGACCACCGAGGAGCAGTTCGCGCTGCTGCGCCGCTACCTCAAGTCGCGTCATCCGGGCGGCGGCATGGCCCAGATGGACGAGCTCGATTTCGCCGACATGGTCGAGCAGACACCGGTCAAGACCCATATCATCGAATATCGCGAGCCGGCGGTGAATGGCCGCCCGGGCAAGCTGGTAGGAGCCTGCCTGACCGACGCCCAGTCGGATGGGCTTTCGATGGTATACAGTTTTTTCGAGACCGAAGATGCGGCGCGTCCCGGCCTCGGCACCTTCATCATACTCGATCATATCCGCCGCGCGGCTCAGGCCGGGCTGCCCCATGTCTATCTCGGCTATTGGGTCGAGGGCTCGCCGCGCATGCAATACAAGACCCGCTTCCAGCCCCTCGAGCGGCTGTCGGCGGGCGGCTGGCATCGTTTCGAGGCGCCGGCGATTCAGCCCAAGGGAAAGGGCGTCAATTTCCCCGCGCCATCGAAGCTCAGCCAGCTGATCTGATATGTTCATCGCCCCGGCCGAAGACCGGGGCTGTGTGGTTTCCCGCTGTCACTTCACCGCCGTCACCCGCCAGACCTTGTTGCCGACATCGTCGCTGAGCAACACGCCTCCGTCCTTGGCGATCGCCACCGCGACCGGGCGTCCGCGGGCCTCCTCGTCGGGTGTGACGAAACCGGTCAGCACGTCGCGAGGCTTGCCGATCGGCTTGCCCTTCGTGAAAGGCACGAACACCAGCTTGTAGCCGGACAGCGGTCGCCGGTTCCATGAGCCATGCTCGGCGATGAAGGCCCCGCTGGCATAGCTGGGTCCGAGCGCGGCCCCCTCGGCGAAGGCCAGGCCTAGCGCCGCGACGTGCGGCCCGAGCGAGTAATCGGGCCGGATCACATAGCCCCGCATGTCCTCCGCCGGCTCCTCGACGCGTTTGTCGACGACACCGCCCCAATAATACCACGGCCAGCCGTAAAAGCCTCCCAGCTGCACCGTAGTGAGATAATCGGGGACGATGTCGGACCCGAGCATGTCGCGCTCGTTGACCGTGGTCCACAACTCGCCGGTGCTCGGCTCGAAGGCGAGGCCGTTCGGATTGCGCAAGCCATAGGCGAAGACGCGGTCCTTGCCCGAAGGCAGCGGCACCTGGATGATCATCGCGCGCCGCTTTTCCTTGTCGATTCCGTCCTCGGCGACGTTGTTCGATGATCCGATCGCGACGAAGATGGACTTTCCGTCGCGTGCGAGCAGCAGGTTGCGAGGCCAATGCCCGCCACCCGGATATTTCGCGATCACTACCGGCTTGGTGTCGATCCTGGTCTGTCCCGGGGTGAAGGGGACGCGGACCAGCGCGTCGGTATTGCCGATATAGAGCTGGCCGTCGGCCCAGGCCATGCCGCTCGGCGAGTTCAGCCCCGCGATCAGCACCGATCGGAACTCGGCCTTGCCGTCGCCATCACGATCGCGCAACAGGATGATCCGGTTGGGGGAGGGGACGCCTGCCCCGCCTCGCTCCATCAACCGCTTCATGATGAAGCCCTTGATGCCACCGCCCTTGCTCGGGGGCCTATTGCTCTCGCTGACAAGGACGTCGCCATTGGGCAGAACATAGAGCCAGCGCGGATGGTTGAGCCCCTCCGCGAAAGGCGCGACGGCGAGGCCCGCCGCCGCCGTCGGCCTCTCGCCTGGCTTCCAGCCAACCGCCTTGGCGACATTGATCGTCGGTATCAGCTGGGTCTCGGGCGGAGGAATCTGGGGCTGGGTGCCAGTCGTCGCCGCGAAGCCGATATTGGCATGCTCCGTCTTCGAGATGAAGATGATCGCTGCCAAGCCCAAGAGGACCAGTAGCGGCAGGGCGATGAGCAGTTTCTTCTTCATTGGCGTAGGGAGCCTCTTCCGGGGCGCTATCTTGGTGCGCATCTATAACGCGCGGCAGACGGGTTCGTATTCCAGTGAAAGCCACATCTGAATTCTAGCCTTAAAGGCGATGTTGATCGACGGCTAGTCCTCGGACGGCTCCGGAGCGATCGGCGGATGCAGCAGCAGCCGCTTGACGCGCCGTTCGTCGGCGTCCGAAATCTCGAGCCGCCACCCGCTCGGATGTTCGACGATCTGCCCGATCTGTGGCACTTGCCCGGCAAGCGACGAGGCGAGGCCGCCCAGCGTTTCCACATCGTCCGCGATGTCGGCCAGGCGCGGATCGATCAGCCGCGCGACATCCTCGAGCTCGGCGCGCCCATCGGCCGACCAGATCGAATCGCCGAGCGGCACCAGCAGGTCCTCCTCCTCCTCGTCATGCTCGTCCTCGATGTCGCCGACGATCTCCTCGACAAGATCTTCGATCGTCACCAGTCCGTCGGTGCCGCTATATTCGTTGAGGACGATCGCGAGATGGGTGCGCGTCTCGCGCATCTCGGCGAGCAGGTCGAGAATCCGCATCGATGAAGGGACGTAGCGCGGCTGACGGATCAGGCCACCGATCGTCGCGGGGCGCGGCGCGCCGGTCGAAATGATCCGGAACACATCCTTCACATGGACCATTCCGATCACATGGTCGAGATCCTCGCTGTAGACCGGAAGCCGGCTATGCTCGGCCTCGGCGAAGCGCGTGACCAGCTCGTCGAAGCCGATCGTCTCCGGGACCGCGATGATGTCGCCGCGGGGAACGCCTATGTCGCCTACGGTGCGCTCGCCGAAATGCAGGATGTTGCGGAGCATCTCGCGCTCCGCGTGGGACAGGTCGTCGCCTTCGCCGTCCCCGCTGTCATGCTCCTCGATGACTTCTTCTATCTGGTCGCGCAGGCTGGGTTCTGGCTCGGGCAGGAAAAGCGAGCGCAGCCCGCGCCACCATCGTCCGCCGCTGTCCGCGGCGCTGCTACTGCTGTCGTCGGGCATCGTCTTTCTAGTGGGCCGTTCTCATCGGGTGATCGCTATCCGAAATGATGGCAGCGGGGCAATGGGGTTGTGGTGTCAGGCCGGCTCGATCACGAAGATGTCGCCGTCGAAATCAATGATGTAGAGGTTGTTCGACTGATCGATGCCGAAACTCGCGACATTGTCGATGGTACCCGCATCGGGAGTAAAATCGCGGATCGTGAACTGGCTCGACGGAACCGTCTGGCCGGGGATCAGCCGGCTCACCGGGACCGACCAGATATTGCCGTTGACGAAATCACCGAAGACATATTGTCCCTTCAGCGCTTCGATCGGTCCGCGATAGACATAGCCGCCGGTCACCGATCCGCCCTCGATCGGGCCACTGCCATGCCCATATTCGGCGACCGGCGCGGTGAAGCCGGCATCATTCGCGCCCCCGTTGAAGGCGTGGGTGCCCTCGCGCAGGTTCCAGCCGAAATTGGCGCCGCCGTCGCCGACGCGCATCAGGTCGATCTCTTCGACGGCACCCTGGCCGACATCGCCGATCAGGAGTTGGTTGCTGGTGGGATCGAAGCTGTTGCGGAAAGGATTGCGCAGGCCATAGGCCCAGATCTCGGGTGCGCCGCCCGACGTTCCGAACGGATTGCCCGCGGGGATCGCATAGTCGCGCGCCGGATCGCCGGGAAAGCCGTCGCTGCCGACATCGATCCGCAGCATCTTGCCGAGCAGGACGTTGCGGTTCTGCGCATTGCCATTGGGGTCGCCGCTGCCGCCGCCGTCGCCGCTCGCGACATAGAGCATGCTGTCCGGGCCGAAGCCGATCCAGCCGCCGTTGTGATTGGTGGCCCCGGGATGCGGGATCGACAGGATCATGTCGCCCGACGCGGGATCGGCGCGATCGCGATTGCCCGCGCTCGTGGCGTAGCGGCGGACTTCGTTCGTGCCCACAGCATTGGTCATATAGATGAAGAAGGTCCCGCTGGTAGCGAAATCGGGCGCGGTAGCGAAGCCGAGCAGCCCCCGCTCGCCGCTCGTGCTGATGATGCCCGACACGTCGAGGAAGGGATCGGCCGCGATCGCGCCGCTCGCCGGATTGACGATCCGGATGCGTCCACCGCGCTGGACGACGAAAATCCGGCCCGAACCGTCGGGCACCGGCGCGACGAATAACGCCTCATCCAGCCCCGTCGCCACCCGTCGCACCCGGAAGGCGTCGCCGCCGCCATTGGTGACGGTGATGCTCAACGGCAATGTGGCCGTTGCCGTTCCGTCGCTGACCTGGATTTCGACCTGGTAGACATTGTCGCCATTGGCGTCGGCCGGGACTTCGAAATCGGGGCTGTTGACGAAACGGAGCGCGCCCGCGCCGCTGATCTGGAAGGCGGCGCGATCGGCCCCGCCGCTCAACGAGAAGGTCAGCGCATTGCCTTCGGGATCGGTCGCCGTGGCGGTGTAGACGGTGCCGCTGCTGTTCTCGGCGACGCTGGCGGACCCGGCCGAGGTGAAGTTCGGTGGTTGGTTGGACGAGGGAATGCCGGGAGTCAGGCTATCGTTGCCGCCGCCACAGGATGGAAGCAGGAGGGCCGCGAGCAGGATCGCGCGATGGCGGATCAGCGACCGGACCAGCATTCAGGCTCTCCTCATTCCCCAAAGGAGGCTCCCCCACAGGCCAATCTATGGGAAAGCGGGCAGCCGGTCTAGTTCGCCCAGTCCGCCAATATCCTGCCATTCTCGGGATCTTCGAACGCTACGTTGGTGAATTGGACGGCGATCAGGCAGGTCGGCGGCATCGCAGCGCCATTGTCGCGGCAGTGGACCGGCTGGCCATCGGTAAAGCCGGCTATGCGCCCGGCGATGATCAGGTTGAACTGGCGCGGAGCATCGGGAATATCGGCTTGCTCCTTCACCGTGGCGGAATAGGGACGGGATCCCCGGCGGAGCGTGCGCGGCGTGTCGGGCGCGAAAAACTGGGCGATACCCAGGCTCGGGCGTGGCGGGTCCCCTTCCGGGGGTGAGGAAGCGGGTGCGGGGCAGGTCTCCGCACTGGTCCAGGGGCGTTCGATCCAGAAACCCTCCACCGCCTCATAGGGTATGTCGCCCGCCACCGCCCTCAGCCAGTCGAGCTCGGCCCATTGCTCCGGCCGCGCGCGAAGACGCAGGGCCTTGGTACCGGGATTGAAGGTCCAGCCGGCCCAGGGCTGGTCTGCCGATTTGCCCAGCTCATCGGCCGGTCCGTCACAGCCAAAGGGTAGCCGGATGGTGAAGCTCCTGCCCACCATCTCCTTATTTGCCTCGGGTAGCGGCTGACCGCTCGCCACCGCGTCGGCGGCGAGATCGGCGGCAAGCAGCAACGCCCGCCGATCGAGGCGGGGCAAGGCCCCGGACAACCGGGGCGGCGCGGGCTTGTCCACCAGCGGCGGCGGAGCCGGAGCGGGCGGCGGCGCAGGCGCATCTCCGCGCCGCAAGGCGAGAATCGCGAGTCCCACAACCACGATAGCGGCGACGAGCCCCGCTATCGGCTTCGCGGCATTGAGACTCCAACGCGTCATCGGCCGATCCTAGCAGCAACATGCCTCCGACATGAACCGGCAATTTAAGAGGTTGATCCCTCCTATGGGCGTTTGCCATCTCCTCCGTCGCCCGCATTATGCTACCGCCACGTCAACATGACCGTCGAACAGATCATAACTCTTATCGTCCTGGCCGGCGTCATCGCGGCTCTGATCTGGGACAAGGTGCGCTCCGACGTGGTCGCCCTGGGTGGCGCGGCGATCCTGCTGCTCAGCGGTGCCGTCCGTCCCAGCGAAGTGCAGGCGGCGTTCGGCAGCCCGGCCATCGTCACCCTGGCCTCGCTCTTCGTCATAGCTCATGCGATGGAGCTGGCCGGTCTGCTCGACTTCCTCATCCGCAAGGCGGTCAATCTCTGCCGCCGCGTTGGATCCGCTGGGGTGTGGATGCTGCTCGGCCTGTGCGGGGTGGCCTCGGGATTTCTCAACAACACGCCGATCGTCGTGCTGGCGGCGCCGATAGTACGCGACGTCGCCACATCCTTAAGGATCGATCCGCGCCGTTTCCTGATGCCGCTCTCCTATATCGCAGTGCTAGGCGGGTGCTGTACGCTGATCGGGACCTCGACGAACCTGCTGGTCGACGACATGGCGCGCGCGTCGGGTCAGCCGCCGTTCGGCATCTTCGAGATCACACCCGTGGGCCTGATCGTCGCGATCACGGGCGGTGTCTATCTGCTGCTGGTTTCGAAGAGCCTGCTGACCTATCGGCCGGTTCCGGAAACGGCGGAGCCGCTGCCGCGGCATGCGGTCACCCATATCGACATTGCCGGAGACTCGCTTGGCGACCCGCGCGATTTCATGGAGGAAAGGCCGCTGCAGCGGTTCAAGGCGGTGGCCTCGGTGCTGGTCTTCGTGGGCGTGGTGTTGTTCGCCGCGCTGAATGTGGCGCCGATTGCGGCGACCGCCTTCGCCGGCGCCGTACTGCTGATCCTGATCCGGGTGATCAGTCCGGACGAAGCCTATGGCGGGTTGCGACCGCACATATTGCTGCTGATCGCCGGTATGGTCGTGGTGGGAATCGCCCTGGAGCAGACCGGGCTGGCCGCGGCGGCGACCGATGCGCTGGTGGGTTCGGTCGTGTCGGTCGGACCCCTGACGGCGTTGATCCTGCTATATGGCGGGACGCTGCTGCTCACCGAACTCCTGTCCAATGCCACCGTGGCGGTTCTGGTTACGCCGGTCGCGGTCGCGCTCGCCGAGAGCCTGGCGGTGAACCCCCGCCCGTTTCTCGTCGCGATAATGCTGGCTGCCAGCGCCGCCTTCGCGACGCCGTTCGGCTATCAAACCAACGTTCTGGTGTATCAGATGGGAGGTTACCGCTATTTGGATTTCATGCGGGTCGGATTGCCGCTGAACCTGATCACCTGGGTCGTCGGCGTCGCGGCGATCCACTGGATGTTCCCGTTCTGATGCCGGTCAGCTCTCGGTCACTACATAGGGATCGGCGATGCCGAGCGTGGCCAGCGCGGCGCGTTCCAGATCCTCCATTGCTTCGGCCTCGTCGTCAGCCATATGGTCGAAACCGAGCAGATGGAGCGCGCCATGCACGATCAGATGTGTGGCGTGCTCGGCGGCCGTTACACCCTTCCCGGCCGCCTCGCGCTCGCAGACGCTCCGTGCGAGGATGATGTCGCCGAGCAGCACCTCGCCATCGTCGCTATTGTCCAGCGATCCGAGCAGATCGTCCTGCACCATGGGAAAGCTCAGCACATTGGTCGGTTTGTCCTTCCCGCGATATTGCCGATTGAGCGCCTGCACTTCATTGTCGTCGGTCAGCCGGACCGAGATCTCGGCGGTGTAGGCGGTGGTCAGCATCGCGGCATAGGGGCTGATCCGCAGCGCGGCGGCGACCGCTCCGGTGGCGAGGGCCTCCCAATCCGTGGCGGCATCCCAGCCCGGCTCGCTCTGGACGGCGACTTCGATCACGCGTCGTCCGGCCCTTCATAGGCCTCGACGATGCGGCCGACGATCGGGTGGCGGACGACATCGGCGGCGCCGAAGCGGATCGTCGCGATGCCTTCGATGCCCTCGAGCTTGCCGACCGCATCGGCGAGACCCGACTTCCCGATGTCGGGCAGGTCGATCTGGCGCGGATCGCCGCACACCACCATCCGGCTGTTCTGGCCAAAGCGGGTGAGAAACATCTTCATCTGCGCCGGCGTGGTGTTCTGCGCCTCGTCGAGAATCACGAAGGCATCGCCCAACGTCCGGCCGCGCATGAAGGCGATCGGGGCGATCTCGATCTCGCCGCTCGCGATGCGACGCTCGACCTGCTCGGTCGGCAGCATGTCATAAAGGGCGTCATAGAGCGGGCGGAGATAGGGATCGACCTTCTCCTTCATGTCGCCGGGCAGGAAGCCGAGCCGCTCGCCGGCCTCGACCGCGGGGCGCGACAGGATCAGCCGGTCGACCGTGCCCTGGATCAGCTGCTGCACTGCCTGCGCCACCGCCAGATAGGTCTTTCCCGTGCCGGCGGGGCCCAACGCGAAGATGATGTCCGAACGGTTGAGCGCCTCCATGTAGCGGATCTGGGTGGCGGAGCGTGGGACGATCGTCTTCTTGCGCGTGCGGATCATCACCTTGGGCGGATCCGAGACGTCGTTGCGGATGATGCCGTCGAGCGTCGGTTCGGCCGACATCGCGATCACCGCCTCGACCGCGCCGCTGTCGAGGTCCTGGCCCTGGACGATGCGGTTGTAGAGCCCTGTCAGCACTTCGCGAGCCCGCGCCGCGGCTTCGGCCTCACCCTCGATCTGCAGCTTGTTGCCGCGCGCCGCGATATAGACCCCGAGCCGGTTCTCGATCGCCACCAGATTCTGATCGAATTCGCCGAATAATCGGCCGAGCAGCTGGGGTTTGTCGAACATGATGTCTAGCCGGGCGCGATCTCCGGCCTGCGCGGGAACTGGCTTGCGCGACATAAGGGGTGGCGGCTTCCTTTCCTTGCGGCTCCGGATGGAGCTCATCCGGTCACAACGATCCTACGCACATTTGGACCCGTGCGAAGGGAAAAGCGGCGGAACGCTCCACTTATCCACCGTTGTTGTGGCGGATGGGTGACGCCGCGATCAATCGTTGCCCCGGCGTTCGCCGGACGACGCAAGGTTCAGGCCGCCCTACGCTCCGCGACGATCACTCCGCTCACGCTGTTCGGGCCCGCCGCGACGATGTCGACCATGACCAACTCGCCGATCGCAGCGCCGTCCTCGACGATCACCGACTGGAGCCAGGGCGATTTGCCGATCCGCTGGCCGGCCTTCTTGCCGTCGCGCTCGATCAGCACCTCGCAGCGCCGGCCCACGGTGGCGAGGTTGAAGCCGTGCTGCTGCTCGTTGAGCAGCGCCTGGAGGCGCTGCAGCCGCTCGTCCATCAGGTCCGGCTCGACCTGTCCGGGCATCGTCGCAGCGGGCGTACCGGGGCGCGGGCTATATTTGAAGCTGAATGCCTGGGCGTGCCGCACCGCCCGGACGATGCGGAGCGTCGCGGCGAAATCGGCTTCGGTCTCGCCGGGGAAGCCGACGATGAAGTCGCCCGAGATGGCGATGTCCGGCCGAACGGCGCGGACGCGCTCGATCAGCTTGAGATAGCTCGCGACGTCATGGCTGCGGTTCATCGCCTTCAGGATCCGGTCCGATCCCGCCTGCACGGGAAGATGAAGGAAGGGCATCAGCTTCGCGATATCGCCATGCGCTTCGATAAGACCGTCGCTCATGTCGTTTGGATGGCTGGTGGTGTAGCGTATGCGGGCGAGGCCCGGCAGTGCGTCGAGGGCACGGATCAGCCCTTCGAGTCCCTGGGCGCGTCCCTTGTCGTCGGCGCCGGTCCAGGCGTTGACGTTCTGGCCGAGCAGGGTGATCTCGCGCGCGCCGGCGTCGATCAGCGCCTTCGCCTCATCGATGATAGCGCTCCACGGGCGCGAAATCTCGGCGCCGCGGGTATAGGGCACGACGCAATAGGTGCAGAATTTGTCGCAGCCTTCCTGGACGGTGAGGAAGGCGCTCGGCCCAGGGCGGCGGCGGCCGGGCAGCGCATCGAATTTGGAGGCGGCGGGCATGTCGGTGTCGAGCGCGCGCTTGCCGGCGGTCGCATCGGCCACCAGCTGGGGCAGATTGTGATAGGCCTGCGGGCCGACGACTATGTCGACGGCCGGCGCTCGGCGCGGGATCTCGGCGCCCTCCGCCTGGGCGACGCAGCCGGCCACCGCGATCATCGGCCGCTCGCCTTCCGCCTTCTTCACGATTCGGCCGATGTCCGAATAGACTTTCTCGGCCGCCTTTTCGCGGATGTGGCAGGTGTTGAGGACGATCAGATCGGCGTCCTCGGTGCTGTCCGCGGCGCGCATGCCGCCGGCCTCGAGCAATTCGGCCATGCGGGAGCCGTCATAGGCGTTCATCTGGCAGCCGAACGACTTGACGTGGAAGCTCTTGGGAACGGGACGCGACATAGCGGCGCCTATAGGCGAAGAATGGGCAAACCGAAAGTGGCCGTGCCCTTCTCTCCCCGCGCCCCGGTGGAGGAGGCGAGCCCAAGCGCCTCGGCGATCGCTGCCTGCGCCTGCGCCGCGAGCTGTTTGCGGTCATCGGAAGGTGGCAGTGGGGGCAGGAACGTCAGTGTGCAGCGCAGGCCGCCCGGCCGCGCGAGCACCTTCGCCGCATTGGGCCCCAGATCCTCGTCGCCCGTCCAGGAGATCTCCACCGCAGCCGTGCCATAGTCGATCGCCACCGGCTGGACGAGAATTCCGGGCGGCGGCGGCGCGACCGACGCAAACAAGGCGGGACGGAAGGGTAAGAGGGTGGTGCCGTCGCCGGTGGTGCCCTCGGGAAACAGGGTGACCGGCTTATGGCCGATCAGTGCCAGGCTGAGTCGGTCGGCTTGGCCTCGCGCCGTGCGGCGGCTTTCCCGATCGATGAAGATGGTTCCGCCGATCCTCGCCAGCATTCCGACTAGAGGCCAGCGGCTGACATCGTCCTTCGAGACGAACAAGGTCGGCACCGCGCCACCGAGCGCCAATATGTCGAGCCAGCTGACGTGATTGGCGACGTAGAGGACGTCGTGGTGGACCGGCGTTCCCTCGACTCGCACGTCGAGGCCCATTGCCTCGCCGAACCACCGCATGAAAAAACGCGGCCATCCGATCCTTCGGCGAAACGGCCCGCTCAAGGCATATCCGGCTAGGCAGAAGCCGAGCACCGACAGCGCGAGAACGACTCGGGCGATAGTCCGGGTTCGCGCCAAGGATGCGCTATTTCTCGCGGGAGGCCGAAACGCCGTAAAGTTCGAGCCGATGATCGACGAGTCGGAAGCCGAGCTTCTCGGCGATGCGGCGCTGGAGCTCTTCGAGGTCGCGGTCGACGAACTCGATCACTTCGCCGGTTTCGACGTTGATCAGATGATCATGGTGCGCTTCGGGGGCCGCTTCGTAGCGCGAACGGCCGTCGCCGAAATCATGGCGCTCGAGAATGCCTGCATCTTCGAACAGCCGAACGGTGCGATAGACGGTCGCGATCGAGATGCCCGGATCGATCGCCGAGGCGCGCTGGTGGAGCAGCTCGACATCGGGATGGTCTTCGGCATCCGACAATACCCGCGCGATCACGCGCCTTTGCTCGGTGATGCGAAGCCCTTTTTCGTGGCAGAGCTGTTCGATGTCGATCCTGGCTGTCATGACACGCCTGTTAGCCGTATTGCACCCGCGAACACAAGGCGACCGACCCAAAAACGCGCCGGGGAAGGGATTTCTCCCTTCCCCGGCGATTCTCGGATCAGCGCGTACGGCGCTTAGTGCCGAGGCCGATCTTCTTCGCGAGCGAGCGGCGCTGCTCGGCATAGTTGGGAGCGACCATCGGATAATCGGCCGGAAGATTCCACTTGGCCCGATATTGCTCGGGAGTCATCTGATAATGGGTCATCAGATGACGCTTGAGCATCTTGAGTTTCTTGCCGTCTTCGAGGCAGACGATATAGTCGGGCTTGATCGAAGCGCGGATGGAAACGGCCGGTTCCTGCTTTACCTCCGGCTCGACGAGATCGTCGCCGAGTGACGAAAGCGCATTATGCACATTCTGGATCAGCAGCGGCAAATCCGAAACGGCGACACTATTGTTGCTGACGTGCGCGGAGACGATATCCGCGGTCAAGGCAATCAAAGTTTCGGTGAGGCCATTATTATCCGACATAGTATAACCCTTACGCAATGATATTGATGATTTAGGTTGGAATGCTGCTTGGTGCACTCGATTTTTGCGCTCTGCGCCCATCCGGCGCGAATTGCAACGAGATTCGCGGTTAAGTGATAGTTCAGCGCAGCTCAAGCGAACAAGACAAGGTCAGAGCATCGTGGATCTGGCCATCAATTCCTCGGTAATAGCCCGGCCGTCGGCCGACCAGACTGAACCCCGCCTTGTGATATAGTGCGATTGCGGGATTATTATGCCGCACTTCGAGATGAAGCCGAAAACCGTTACGTTGGCGCGTAATCATGCGCGACCGTTCGATCAGCGCCATGCCGACTCCCCGCCGCCGATAGTGTCGCGCGACAGCGAGGAGGAGCAGCTCGGCTTCGTCGGCGATGATGCGATTGAGCGCGAAGCCGGCCGGGCGGCCGTCGACGCTCGCCAGCGACAGCCAGACCCCGGGCATGCCCAGCATCGACAGGGTCTGCGGCTCGTTCCAGGCTTCGCCATAGCCGGGGTCGAACGCCTCCTCCATGATCGCCATGACCGCGTCGAGCTCGGCGATGCCAGCTTCGGCGATGTGAATTCCCGTCATGCCGCCGGCGTCTTTGTCGTGGCCGCGACTTCCGGGCCGGCCGATGCTTCCGTTCCCGTCGAAATCGCCTTGGCATCGGCCCCGCGGCCGTAGATCGGGCTAGGTGGCAAGCGGCCGAGCTCCTCGGGCAGCAGTGCCGCGTCGACGGCACGCGGTAGCCGGTCATGCGCGGTCCCGCTGCCGCGCGCGGCGACGAGCAGTGCCGCCCCGGATCCGAAGATATTCGCTTCGGTCAGCGCCGCCGCCGCCCGGTCGGGTGTGAGCGATTCGAGCGGAGAGAGCGGGGCGAGCGGTCGGGTCGCGTAACGCTGGACGAACAATTCGCCATGGCCGCCGATCAGCGCGACGCCGATGGCCGCATCCTCGCTGCCGGCAACCACGGCGAGCGCCGCCATCGACGAATAGCCATGCACGGCGATCCCCCAGCCGAGTCCGAGCGCGCGGGCGGCGGCGAGGCCGACGCGCACGCCGGTAAAACTGCCGGGACCACAGTCGACCAGGATGGCATCGGCGCGGCCGCCGTCGGGAAGCGCCATGATCATCGGCATCAGCCGCTCGGCGTGGCCGCGGCCGACCACCTCATGAACCTGTGCGATGACGGCATGACCCTCGATCAGCGCAACCGAACAAGCCGCAGTGGCAGTGTCGATCACCAGCGTTCGGGGCATTCGCTCTGAAGCTGTCGTCACGTCAGGCGATCGGAGTGAATTCCTCGAACGTCGGCCGTGGCACCCGTTCGAAGATGGTGGCGGGGTCGCCTTCATCGGACAAAGGATCGGCCATCGACATTCCCCCTCGGAACCGGAGCGCGCAAGGATCAGGCCGCGCGGACCTCGGTGACCTCGGGCACATAATGTTTAAGCAGCGTCTCGATCCCCTGCTTGAGCGTCGCGCTCGAGGAGGGGCAGCCCGAGCAGGCACCCTGCATCGTCAGATAGACGGTGCCGCGTTGGAAGCCGCGGAAGATGATGTCGCCACCATCCTTGGCGACAGCGGGACGGACCCGGGTCTCGATCAGGTCCTTGATCTGGTCGACGATGTCCGCATCGGCCGGATCGCCGTCGAACTCGTCGTCCTCGATCGTGATCTCTGCCGCGCTCCCGGCCCGGAACAGTGGTGCCTCCGACGAGAAATGATCGAGTAGAACGCTCAGAACCTGCGGCTTGAGCGCGCGCCAGTCGGCGCCCTCGGCGGCCGTCACCGAGACGAAATCCCCTCCGAAGAAGACGCCGGTCACATCCCCGAGCGAGAACAGCGCCTCCGCGAGCGGCGAGGCCGCCGCCTCCTCGGGGTCGGCGAAGTCGCGCGTTCCGGTGGTCATGACCTTGCGACCGGGCAGGAACTTCTGAGTCGCCGGATTGGGCGTGGGTTCGGTTTCTATGAGCATGGCTGTCATTTGGGGGGAGTCGCCGGTCGGATCAAGCCATTCCTTCTTTACGTTCGCAGCATAGGACTTGATTAAGGGCGTGAGGGTTTGGCGATCGGGGGCCGATGTTTCTCTGGAAGAACGCCGTCGTGTTGTGCGCGCTGTTGGGGATGGTCGCTCCGCCTGCGGCGATGATCGGGCGCGCCGATTGGGAAAAGCGCTATATCGCCCGGCTGGTGATCTGCGGGATGCTGATCGCCTGCCTAGCGGTCAGCTTCGTACCGATGCTCTGGACCCAGTTGGCCTTCGGTCTGCTGCTGATCGCGTGCTTCGATAAGCGGACGCCGATGGCGGCGACCTATTTGTTCTTCTTCTTCTGGACGCCGGCGGCGGGATCGTTGCTGGCCGTCGCCGGTGCCTATATCGCCCCGCTGACGCCGTTCATGACCTTTTCGGCGGCGCTGTTCGTCGGCTATCTGCTCCATCCTGAAAATCATCTGCGGCGGCGCTTCGTGATGAGCGACGCCTATATGCTCGCCTTTGTGCTGCTCTATTGCGTCTGCGCGTCGTTGCGCGCGACCCCGACCGGCATCGCGCGCAACGTCGCCACCTATTTCATTCCTTATGTACTGAGCTACTATGTCCTGTCGCGGGTAAGGATCGAAAAACCCGAGCTGCTGCTGCGGCTGCTGATGTTCGGCGCGGCCGCCGGAGCGATGCTCTGCATCTTCGAGACCATTCGACACTGGCCGCTCTATTCCGGAATTATGGGGGTCAAGAACGACCTCTGGACGATCGACGCCCCGCGCGTCTGGCTCGAACGCGGCGGGATAGCGCGGGCCTACGGGCCCTACGCGCATCCGCTCACCGGGGGCGCGATGCTGGGGCTCGCCGCGATCGCGGCATGGGGCCTGTATCTGGTGAGGGGACGGTCGGGTGCGTTGCTGGCGCTGGGTTTCGCGATCCTGCTCGGCCTTGCCTCCACCCTGTCGCGCTCGGGTCTGGTTGCGCTCGCTGTCGGGATCATGACCCTACAGCTCTTGCGCGGACGCTATCTGCTCGCCGTGCTCGTGCCGCTGGGGGGGCTGATCACCATCGTCACCCTGCCGATCCTCGCGGGTGCCGACGCCCAATTTTCGACCAGCTATCGGCTCGGACTGATCAGCGGCGTGCCGCAGGCGCTCGGGCCCCGGGTCTGGCTCGGTTATCGCGAGGCGGTCGAACTCGGTCTGCTCGACGCCTTCCTTCAGGGGCAGGGCATCGTCGATCTGGTCAACGCCTATATCGCCATCGTGGTCGAAGGCGGGGTAGTGTCGCTCATTCCCTTCCTCTTGTTTCTCCTGTCGACTTTCCCGCATTATCGCGCGATCCGCCGCTTGCGCCCCGACCGCGATCAGTTGCTGCTCGCCCAGACGCTGGTCTCGATCCAGGCCGCGCTCATCGTGGCGCTGGCGCTGCTCAGCAGCTGGGTCGCACCGATGCAGATGAGCTTCCTTTGCACAGCGATATTGATCGCGCTGCGCTTCGAGATCGTCCGCACCCGCGCCGCCGCGACGCCCAGGGTGCCGCCGCTCGTCGCCACGCTGCCGGTCGACGAGGGCGAAAAGTTGCCGGCCTTGCCATGAGCGGCGAAGCGGCACCGAGCGGCCGGGCCAGGGCCTTCTTCCTGCGCCTCGCCCGCAGCGAAGCCGGGGCGATGTTGTTCGCTTTCACCGCCGCCACGCTGCTGCTGCGGCTCGGCGGCAATATCGTCCTGACGAGGCTGCTCGACCCGCATGCCTTCGGTGTCGTCGGCGTGATCATCTCGGTGATGATGGCGCTGGCGATGCTCTCGGATCTTGGCTTCTTCGATTTCGTCATTCGCCACAAAAGGGGCGGCGACCGGCGTTTCCTCGACGTGATCTGGACGATCCGGCTCGGCCAGTCGATCCTGCAGTCGCTGGCGATGTTCCTCGCCGCCTGGCCGATCGCACTGTTTCTCGGCAAGCCCGAGCTGGCTTGGCCGATCGCGGCGACCGCGCCGCTCTTCATCCTCAACGCGCTGTGCCCGATGACCCTGCTGCTGGCGCAGCGCGAGGGCCGGGTACGCAAAACCTGCACGATCGAGCTCGCCACCATCGCCGGCCAGATCGGCACCAATCTCGCGCTGACCCTGGTGATGCCCGACTATCGCGCGCTGATCATCGGCCTGTATGTCGGCGCTCTGGTCCGGTCGATCCTCACCCTGCTAATGCTCGAAGGCGGGGCGCTGCCCGCCTGGGATCGCGGGATTGCGCGTGAATTTCTCGGCTTTTCGCGTTGGATACTGCCCTCCACCCTGCTCACGCTCTTGATCACGCAGTCGGACAAATTCCTGTTTGCCCGGCTGTTCAGCGTCGCCGACTTCGGGGTGTACATGCTCCCCGTCAATCTGGCGCTCGCGGTTCAGCCGTTCGGGCGAAATTATGTCGACCGCTATTTCTTCCCGCTCGTCTCCCGTAGCTGGCGGGACGCGCCCGATGCGCTCGCCGGCATCTTCTATGGCCCGCGGATGCGATTCTATCTGCTGCTGTTCGCCGGGCTGGGCTTCGGGATGGGGATAGCGCCGGCGCTGTTCCGGCTGTTGTTCGATCATCGTTATGAATATGGCTGGATCTATCTGTCGGTGCTGTTGCTGCGCAACGCCTTTGAGATCGATGCCTACACGAACATCCAGACCGTGATGGCGACGGGGCGCACGAGCCCGACGCTGCGCTCCAACCTGGCAAGGCTGATCCTTTTCGCCCTGGGGGTGGCTGCGCTGTTCGGGCCGCTCGGGCCGATCGCGCTGCCGCTGGCGCTGACCGCCGCTGAAGTCGGGGCGTTGCTTTACTCTATCGCGCTGTTGCACCGCGCCGGCTTGTTCCGGCCGCGCGTGCACGCCCTCTTCTATGTGATGATGATCGGAGCGACCTTGGTGGGGGCGGGGATCAGCCTCGCCTTTGCACCCAAGGTGATCGGGGCGGGGCTGGCCATGATCGGCTAATCCCGCTCGGTGCGGATCCAGCGCCGCTCGGGCCGGGCCAGCGCCGCGAAGTAGAGCGGCAGCTTCCAGATGACGTACAACGGAATGAGCAGCAGCCTGCCGCCTGAGATCTGCTCGCGCCCGAAACGTGCCCAGCTCAGGCCGAGCATCAGCAGCGCCGCGGCGACCAATACCGCCAGGATCGTGAAGGGCAGCGCCGCCATCGGCGCGAGCAGACCCAACGCAACGGCATCGAGAATCGCCAGCAGCGCGAGCGGCGGGACCAGCAGGTGCAATCCAAGCCAGAGCTGCGGCCAGCGAGCCGAGGCTATTAGCGGGAACGCCTGGGCGGCGGCGGTGCGCAGGAAGCCTTGTTCCCATCGAGCGCGTTGCGCGAGCGCCGCGCCGGGCCGCGCCGGTTCCGACCATGTCCGCGCGTCGGGGAGAAAGACTGCCGGCCGGCCGGCACGCGCCAGTGCGATGCCGATGCCGAGGTCCTCGACGAGATCGGCACTGGCCAACGGGGCCGCGGCGAATGCCTCCCAGGGCAGCGCCATGCCGGAGCCTGTGAGAAGGGCGGGCGCGCCGAGCCGCGCGAGGCCGCGCTGACGAACGAGATTGCGGATCAGAAAGGCGAGCCCAGACAGGCCGACCATGGCGCCCCGTTCGGGCCTCGGCCGCATCAGATAGGTCGACTGGACCGGCCGGCCGGTCGCCAGCGCGACGGCCGCCAAGCGCACGATCCCGTCGCCCGCGACCGAGCAGTCCGCGTCGATCACGATGACGACCTGGGGTGGATCGCCGGCCAGCCGGCCGCGAGCGAAATCGAGCGCGAAGCCCTTGCCACGCCGGGCGGGGTCGTCACGTTCGATCACCTCGGCACCGGCCGCGCGTGCCAGCGCTGCGGTCTCGTCGCGGCAATTGTCGGCGATCACGAGCAGCCGTGCTTCCGCCGGTGCCGCTCTCCGCAGCGACGCGGCCGTCGCGGCGATCACCGCCGCCTCGTCATGCGCGGGAACCAGGATGACGAGGCGGAAAGGATCGTCCGCCCCCGGCGGCCTCGGGACGGGCAGCTGCGCCGCCGCCAACTCGACGACCAGCACCAGCGTGGCGGCCGCCGGGAACAGCAGGATGATCCAGGCGGAAAGCTCGGTCATGGCATCCGATATTCGATCAGCCGGGGCGGACGGCCGCGCCGCCTGTCGAGATGGAAGCGGACAAGCCCGATCATCTCGGCATATTTGCCGATCGTCAGGAACAACGCGAGGGCGAAACCGCGGCCCGGTCCGTGACGCCGGGATTCGCGCAGGCCAATTCGGACCAGCTGAGCCGCGGCCAGCAGCGGAGCGGCGGCGGCGAGCGCGACCCAGCGCCGATCGACGCTCATCGCAAGGATCAGTCCGGCGAGGACGGCGAGCGGCACCGCTCCGCCCCAGAGCAGGATTCGGAACCGGCTCCGCGCCAGATGCCGCAGCGATGACCGGGGATGGAGATGGTTCAGCTCGGCAAAGGCATGGCCGGCGCGAACGGTCCGGCGCCACCACCCGCCGAAGCGCATCGTCGATCCGTCGTGCGTTGTCATCGGCGCGGGCAGGGACAGGATGCGCCAGCCCGCGTCACGCAGGCGGATGGCATAGTCATTATCTTCCCCCGCGATCATTCCCGCGCGATAGAAGCCCGTCCGGCGGACTGCCTCCGCGCGCAGCAGGACATCGCCGCCGAAAACCACCGCCGGCCCGGGCGCGGCTTCCCACTCGATATCGAAAAGCCAAGTGTAGATCGACCTTTCTCGATTGTACTCGCGCCGGCGGCCGAACACCGCGCCAAGCCCCGGGTCGGCATCCAGCGCGGCGGCCCCTCTGTCGATCCAGTCGCGATCGAGGGTGCAGTCGCCATCGATCATCTGGACATAGCTGATCGCCGGATCGGTGGTGAGCCGCTCGAGCCCGGCGTTGCGGCCCCGCGCCGCCGAAAATCCTTCCGCGGGATCGAGTTCGATCACCTCGACACCGGCGGCCCGCGCGCGGCCCGCGCTGCCGTCGTTCGACCCGGAATCGACATAGAGGGTGCGCCGTCCGCGGGTCGAAGACAGGCAGCGATCGAGTCGGGCACCCTCGTTGCGGCCGATCACCACCACTGCGACATCCGACCGGCTCATCGTTTACGCTTTGCCCTATTGATCGCTGTACTCCACAGGGCTGTAATCAGGCGGAAAGGGGCGGCTGGCAAGAGATGGCTTCAGGCGGGGCACGCATCATGGCGATAGCGCTGCTGCTCGCGGCGGCCGGGTGCGGCTCACCCGAGCAAAAAGCCACCAAGGCCGCCACTCGGTCCGACATCTATTATGCGCGGCGCGATTATTATTCGGCGCGTATCGAGATAAAGCGGGCGATCGCCGAGCAGGACGACGTTCCCGAATATTGGGCCAAGCTGGCGCGGGTCCAACTCGCGATGGGGCGCTATCTGGACGCCTATGACGCCTATGCGCATGTCGTCGAGCTCGAGCCGGACAACAGCGAGGCGATCCAGACGATGGCCGAGCTCTCCTATTCGGGCGGCTCCTTCGACGACGCCGAGAAGTTCGCCGATCAGGTTCTCGAAAAGCAGCCGCGCTCGCTCAGAATGCTGCTCGTCAAGGGGTCGGTGGAGGCGACGCGCAACGATGCCACCGCGGCCGGGGCGATCGCCGACAAGATGCTGTCGATCGATCCGACCAACGAGGGTGGCACCATATTGCTCGCGCGCGTGCTCCTGATGACGGGCGATCGCGCCTCCGCGATCGCCACGATGGAGCGGTCGATCGGGAAAGACGGGGAATCGGTGCCGAAGTTGATGGTGCTGCTCGATCTTTACGCCGGACGCAACGATTTCCGCAGCGTCGCACGGACCTTCGCCCGCCTGTTCATGCTGCGTCCCGGCGATGTCGACCTCCGCCTCGAATATGCGAAGATACTCTACGAGCAGGGGCTGCCCGATCGGGCAATGGACCTGCTCGCCAGGCTGACCCGCGCCCGTCCCGGCGACGCCGCTCTCCAGCAGCGCATCGTTGATCTCTGGACCGAAATGGGCAGTGCGATGGTCGATGTCGACCGGGTGCGCCGGTTCGTCGCCGCCAGCGGCAATGATCAGATGAAGGTGGCGCTCGGTCATCTCCTGCTCGATCAAAAGCGCTTCGCCGAGGCCGCGGCGGTGCTGCGGCCCTTTGTCGACACCGGCGAAATAACCGCGCGCAACGTCGAGGCCGATGTGCTTTATGCCGGAGCGGTGTCGGGTCTAGGCCGAAGCCGGGACGCACTGGCGCTGATCGATCGGGTCTTGGAATTCGACGACAACAATCCGCGCGCACTGCTGATGCGGGTGCGCGTCTCGATCGCTCGCGGCGATCTCGTCCGGGCGCTGAGAGATGCCCAGCTGCTGGTCCGTGACAATCCGGACATGACGGAAGGGCGGATTGCCCTGGCGGAGATCTATATCCGCCGCAAGGAACCCGTTCTCGCCGACGATGCCTATGCGCGCGCGATGAACGAGCTGCCGGAGGATGGCGACATGCTTGCCGCCTATATCGATTATCTGCTCGGCACCGGCCGGCCGGCGATGGCGCGCGATGTCGCCAGGCGCTTCACCCATGACAACCCCCGTTCGCGCGACGGCTGGCGCGAACGGGGGGAGCTGTGCATCCGGCTGGGCGACACGGCGTGCGTGGAGCAGAGCTTCAATGTCCTCGACCGGATCGCCGGCGGACCGAAGATCCGCCGCATGCTCGAGGCGAAGCTGGCCGCGCGGGGCGGGACGGCCAGCCAATCCGGAGGTCGAGACACTCAAGCCGCTGCTGGGCAAGCGGCACCCTGATGTGGCAGGAGGGGCGAGCCATGTTGAACGTCATCGAAGGCTCCGCCATCTTCACGGAGCCCCGTTCGCGCAAATATCGTTTCACCTCCAACGTGATCGCGACGATCATCCTGGGGGTCGACCTGATCTGTCTGGTGCTTGGCGCGTTGCTTGCGCCGGTCGCTTATGAGCTGATCCGCGGGCCGCAATATTTCATCGAGCAGCATGTCAACGTCGCGGTCATCATAGCTGTCAACTTCTTCCTGATCCGCCTGTCGCGCGACAGCTATGCCCACCCAATGGGCCGCGGCGGCGACAGCGATCAGGCGGTGGCATTCGAATTTCTGCTCGCGGCGCTGCTCGTCTTCACGACGATCTGGCAGTTGGGACAGGCCAAGCCCTTCTCGACCGGGCTGGCGCTTTGCTATCTGGGGCTCACCGCAGGAACGCTGTTCGTCAGCCGCTTCGTCGTGCGCAAGCTCGTCTTCTATCTGGTCCAAGCCGGTCATATCGGGCAGCGTATCGTCATCTACGGCGCGGACGAGGCTAGCTCGGACCGAGTGCTGCGGCTGCTCGAGCTCGAGCGGCTCCCCTATGTCTCGGTAGTCGGCGTCGCCGACGACCGCACCAAGCGGATCGAACGCAAGGCGCCGTGGAGCGTACCGTTTCTAGGCGGGCTCGACGCGCTGGTCGGCCGAATCGCGCGCGGCGACATCGATATGGTGATCATCGCCTTGCCAATGATCAGCCAGGCGCGGCTCGACCAGATCACCGAGGCGCTGCAGCGGGTCTCCGTCGACATCTGCCTCATGCCGCGCGAGGCGCTCGACCTGTCGCAGCAATACAGCATGCGCTTCATCGGGTCCCTGCCGCTGTTTGCGCTATGGCAGCGGCCGATGCGCGACTTCAATCGGATATTGAAGGCGATCGAGGATCGGGTGCTCGCGGTGCTGGGTCTGGTCCTGCTGTCTCCCCTGCTGCTGCTCACGGGGTTGATGATCAAGCTGACCAGTCGCGGCCCGGTGCTGTTCCGCCAAGAACGTTTCGGCTTCAACAATGTCCGGATCAGCGTGCTAAAATTCCGTTCGATGCATGTGGACCGGCAGGATGTCAGCGGCTCCGAGCGGACGAAGCGGCGCGATCCCCGGGTGACTTGGTTCGGGCGGATTATCCGGCGGCTGTCGATCGACGAATTGCCCCAGCTCGTCAATGTGCTGACGGGCGAGATGTCGATCGTCGGGCCCCGCCCCCATGCGACGGCGATGATGGTCGGCGACGATTATTATTTCGAGGCGGTGCGCGGCTATGCGGCGCGCCACCGGGTCAAGCCCGGCATCACCGGCCTTGCCCAGGTGCGTGGGCTGCGCGGCGAAATCGACTCGATCGAGCGCGCCAAGCGCCGCGTGGAATACGACATGTACTATATCGAGAACTGGTCACTGCTGCTCGATCTCAGGATCATCCTGGAGACGATCTGGCGTCTGATCTGGGACAGGCGGGCCTATTAGCGGAGCGTCCCCTCATTGTTTTTTTGCGGTGATTGTGTCGAGGAGGGCCTTGCGCTTGGGTGT